>CAYJHT010000273.1:0-3928 GCA_964369615.1 uncultured Desulfovibrionaceae bacterium | reverse complement strand
GGGGAAAACTTTTTTTTCCTAAAAAAAGTTTTCCCCCAAGAAAAAAACTTAAAAACTTAAAAACTTAAAAAATAAAAAAAGCTTCCCTCAAGTGCCTTTCAAAGCTTATGGCGTATGGGCAATGCCACCGACGCGCCTTATGAGTGTTTGATTATTATAAAGGTTTGGCAGCTCTGCACCGGGGCTGAGTGATGTTACAACAGCACGTCCGATGATATGACGATCATCACCGAGACCTTGTTCGTCAACGCGAACGCCCCATATGTTGTGAAAAATAGCTGCTTTTCCATTGTATACTCCTAGATAGAGGGCGATATGGCCGGGCAGCCACACAAGGCTTGTGAAGGGACGACCTTTTTCACGAATGACACTTTCCTTTGTGGTATCATCCAGAAAGTTTTCTAAGGGAAGCTTATTGCCTGCGCGGTATTGTGACAATGAATTGCGCGGCAACCATAGGCCGAAGGGCGTGAACATATCCCGTACAAGGGCAGAGCAGTCGCGGTTTTCATTAGTGCCGCCCCAGCCGTATTCTTGCCCCATCATGACATTGCCAACCTTTGCTATAAGGTCGGCACGCAAGGGGAGCGGTTTACGCGCGGCTTGTGTGTGACTGACAAAAACACGCGTTAAACGTGCTTGCTGAGAAGATGCTGACTGCGCCACAGGCATAAGGAGCGTGAGTCCTTCAGCATTGCTGGCAATAATGGGGAAAACGGCGCCGATATGTGCGTGGTCAAGGAATGTATTTTCGCCCATATCCTGCGAAATGAGCGTTACATCGTCCTCAATGAGAGCCGCAAGAGGGTGATCTTGATAAAATTCTATAAACGATTCACTGACAAAAGCGATATCCTTTGATTGCACCCAGCCGCCGGCGATGGGATTTTCAATAAAATACCACTGACCGTCACGCGATGTCTGTGTCACATATACGGGCATAGCAGGTGCCAGTGTGGAATATTGAAAATTGTCAAAGGGAGATGACGCTTCTTGTTTTGAGTAGCGAGGCAAGAGGGTTGGCAATTCGCGCAGTGGTGTTTGGCGAATGGTTATAGCATGCTTTTGTGTATTCGGATATGTTTCCGGATGAGCTTGATATTTCAGGCCGTCCCAGTCGGTCTTTGTCCAAGGGATGAGACCATTGTACCCGCGGGCACTGCCAAAGGTGCGCAAAAATGCCTTTTTGCTCATGGCGGCTTTTTCTTTTCTCCACGGACTGAAATATATGTCATTGAAACGCGCGTCAGCTGCTGCCTGTTCAGCAGAAGAAATGAGCATTTTTTCACCTAATGGCGCAGCATAGATTGCCAAATCTTGCGGAAAATCCGCCATATCTTGTACAAAACCGTCTTTAAAAAGAGCACCATCGTTCTTAGCGCCGCAGCCGCCAAGTGCACAAAGAGCAACAAGACAAAGTGCTAGCCTAAGAGAGTGTTTATATATATACATTGTAATATCCTCACATTATGCAGGCGAAACAGTAACAGTATATTTACGCAAAAAGTCTACAGGTAAATAGCTAGATTTTGCGTGTCGAAGACCCTCTTCATCCAAATCCTGCGCTCTGTTGACATAAAGACTGCCAGTCCCTGCGTGCTTGACAAAAGTATTGTTAATGGTTTGATAAACGCCGCGAAAGCCTGTGCGCCCTTTTTCGTAATGGACGCCGAGGGTGTCATCGCCAAGTATTTCACCAACGCTAAAGGCAACAAGCTCATTATCCACATAAATTGTTCCTCCCACTAAGGTGTCCATATCCTCCCAATGGGAAAGAACGCGATTTATTGCCTCATTTTCTGCTTGTAAAGCGTGGGAATTAGAACACTCGTGCCACTGACACCATTCGTCTTGTAAACGCAAAACATCTTCAATATTTGTTTCAGTAATAACACGATAATCAGGTTCACCATAGTGTTTTTTATAAGCATTCACATGGTTGCGCTTTTTATGAAAACGGTTTCCGGAAAGCGCGGTTAGATCGTCGGTGTTGTAGATATATTCCCACTGCCCACGGCTTTCTTCCACACTCACGCGCTCTGGCATGGCCTTTTGCAAAATATGCACAAGGCGCTCAGGAACGCGTACAAGAGTCGCGCCTTTTTGCAAACATTTTTCAGCATGCCAGTCCACGCTCTCCCATGCGCCGACAGGTGCCCAAAGGATGTTATTTTGTTTTTGTTTCAGCCAGCAAAGATTGTCGCCAAATGCCCATTCCAAATGAAAATATTGACACCAGCCCCATATATTTACAAAAGAATAGTCCATCGAATGCTGTGGCAGAGCCTCCCAATAAGGCGTATATTGTTCTTTGTCGTTCAAGCGGAGGGGGGTAAAATTCATGTATTTCCTTTTATGCAGTATATTATGATTTTTTTCTATTATGTAGGGCAAAACGTGGCCAATCCGCGTATTTTACCACTAACAACATGATTGTGGACTGAACAACTTGTGAAAGCACCATGCCCAAGAAGACGCCAGACACGCTTTGCCAAATATAATGTCCCACAATCCA
This sequence comes from uncultured Desulfovibrionaceae bacterium, assembly GCA_964369615.1. Taxonomy (GTDB): domain Bacteria; phylum Desulfobacterota; class Desulfovibrionia; order Desulfovibrionales; family Desulfovibrionaceae; genus CAYJAD01. The sequence goes on along the minus strand of CAYJHT010000273.1, from coordinate 1,413 downwards.
AGCAACAGGCAAACGTATCACCCAAAAACTTGTGCCATACACGAGCATATTGTAGCGCGTTGCGCCGGCGCCCACCATAGCACCGCCCAAAATCATACTGGTCAGTGTACACGGTATAGCAAGAAAATTAAAGTATAAATAATTTTCTGTGATAGTCTGCGTTTGGGGCGTGCCTGCCAAAAAGCTTGCAAGCTCAGGAATAAAGGGCCAAAGCACAAGTGCAAGGCAAGTCATACTGAGCGTACCTTGTATGACAAGAACACGAATAACTCTGCGTGCTTGTGCTACATCCTTCTCACCTAGACTGTTGCCAACAAGCACCGAAGCCGTCATATTAAAGGCCATGCCCGGCAAGAAAAGAAGTGCCTCAAGGCGCATTCCGGCAGTCAAGCCCGCAAGCGCGTTGACACTGTCCACAGGCAAGGAAGCCACCACAGCAAAAAGGACAACATAGCCGCTTTGCCACACAATCTGACTGCCTGCCGCAGGCAGAGCCACAGCAAGCAAGTAAGGCAAAGCCGCCTTTGACCACCGCAAAGCCTTGCGCACAGGCAGGAAGGTCTTATAGTCAAAGTAGCCACTGTTGGCAAGCAGGACGATATTGCACAAGGCGCCAAGGCTTGTACAAACACATGTTGTCCATGCAATGCCTTCATAGCCCCAGAAGGGTAATCCAAAATAGCCAAGCCCAAAGCCCAAATTCCCTATAACATTAAAAAAGCACATCGCAGCGGCGACAAAGATAGGCGGAATGACCTGACGCGTCGCACGAAATAAACTCGTCGTTGCACTAAACATGTAGCTCATAGGTAGCGTGATAAGCGTGATTGACCAATAAGACAGCGTGATAGGTAGTATATTTTCGGGTGTTTGCAAGGCACTAAAAAACACATCTTGCCCAAAAAAAGCAAATAAAGCGATAAAAAGTCCCGCTACCAAAGCAAGCACAAGCACAAGAGCCACATAGCGTTGCGCACGCTCCATGCGACCTGCTCCAATTGATTGGCTGATAGCCGCCGTGGCTCCCGCTCCCATAGACATGGCAAGCACCTGTAAAAATATGGCACCCTGCGACACAAGCCCAAAAGCCGCCTGAACGTCCTTGCCAAGCTTACCCGCCGTCCAGACATCACACAGGCCAAGGCCAAAAAAGAAGAACATAACAAGCAGTTGCGGCCATGTAAGTTGCCACACCGTCGCTAAGGAATAACTAAGCTGAGGTTTTTTCATAAGTATTCTTTATGTATAAAGTAAAATTATTACGCATGAGCTAGGGGCTGTTTCTAAATAAATTCCTTTGCATTTTGTCATTCTTCGGAAGGGTCAAAACAGAGTTTTTGTAAAAAATACAAAGGTTCATTTTTACTCTTCCATTTGAGAGCGCCGATTGTCTAGCTAAACAGATGGTTTTTT
>CAYJHT010000272.1:0-3931 GCA_964369615.1 uncultured Desulfovibrionaceae bacterium | reverse complement strand
GCTTTTTTTTCCTAAAAAAAGTTTCCCCCCAAGAAAATTTTAGTAAAAAAAAATAAAAAAGTTTCCCCCACGAAAATTTTAGTAAAAAAACAATCTTTTTTTATACAGAGGCGCATATGATAGAGAAAAAAAAACGTGCGGAAGCGCTCCTGCGTCAGGCTCTCGACAATCCTCACGCATCATTCCGTCAAGGTCAATGGGAAAGTATAGAACAAGTGCTCCTCGGACGCCGCGTCCTTGTAGTACAGCGCACAGGCTGGGGAAAAAGTATGGTCTACTTTCTCGCAGCAAAGCTTCTGCGCGAAAATGGCGCAGGCCTCACCCTGCTCATCTCGCCCCTGCTCTCCCTCATGCGCAACCAACTCGCCGCCGCACAACGCATAGACGTCTGCGCACGCACACTCAATAGCACAAATCCAGAGGATTGGGATGATATCAAGGACGCATTACTCAAAAATACGATTGATATTCTGCTTATCTCACCAGAACGCCTCGCAAATGCAGATTTTCTTCAGGAAATCCTCGGCGAAATAGCACACAATATCGCCTTTTTCGTCGTAGACGAAGCCCACTGTATCTCCGATTGGGGACATGACTTCAGACCAGACTATCGACGCATAGTCCGCGTCCTCCAAGCCCTGCCCTCAAATATTCCCGTACTCACCACAACCGCCACTGCCAACGACAGAGTCGTTCGCGACATCCAAGCGCAACTGACACAAGAAAGCGAAAACTTATGCGTACAAAGAGGCTCTCTCGTGCGTAAGAGCTTAAAACTCCAGAACATAATCATGCCAAGCCCCGCAGCAAGACTTGCGTGGATGGCAAAGCACATCCCCTCATTGCCGGGCAGTGGTATCATCTACACCCTCACTCAGCGCGACGCCGATAGAGTCGCACAATGGCTCCGTCTCTGTAATATCAACGCAAAAGCCTATCATGCAGATATGGACGGACAACACAGAGAAGAATTAGAACAAGAATTACTCAATAATACTATCAAAGCACTTGTCGCCACCGTTGCCCTCGGCATGGGCTTTGACAAACCAGACCTCGGCTTTGTCATCCACTATCAACGCCCCGCATCGGTCGTACATTATTACCAACAAGTAGGCCGCGCCGGCAGAGCCGTAGATGAAGCCTATGGCGTCTTGCTCAGCGGCGCAGAAGACGACCGCATCGCCGAATACTTTATCCGCGAAGCCTTCCCTCCACAACAACATATTATAAGCATTTTGCGCCTATTACTGAACTCTGAAAACGGTCTGAGCGTACCTGAATTACAACGCGGCCTGAACGTACCCTATGGACAAATTCTTAAAACTATTCAATTCTTGACCGTCGAATCCCCCTCACCCATAACAAAGATTGGTACAAAATGGACCGCGACCGCCAGCGCCGAATCCTATAAAATTGATGAAGAACACATAGAAAACATAACAGCAATCCGCTATGCAGAACATGCTCAAATGAAAGAATATATGCAGCATACAGGCTGCTTGATGGCATTTTTGCAAAAATCCTTAGATGAACCGCAGCCAGTAAGTTGTGGACAGTGCCAGCCATGCAAGGGAACCTTACTTTCCACAACAATCGACGATGCGCTTGCCAATCGCGCTGTCCTCTTTTTGCGCAGAGGCTATCACACACTTGCACCCCGAAAGCGTTGGCCCTTGGCAAAAGCCTTTGTACACTATCCCTTTCAAAAGGCCATTATCCCCGCTGAACTGCGCGCGGAAGAAGGACGCGCACTCAGCTTATGGCGCGACGCCGGATGGGGACGCATGGTAGCCGCCGGAAAATATGAACACTCCCGCTTTGCCGATGAACTCGTAGACGCATGCGCCGACATGATCGGCCAGTGGAAGCCCCAGCCTGCCCCGCAATGGGTGACCTGTGTCCCCTCACAACGCCATCCCGACCTTGTCCCAAACTTTGCCGCACGCTTGGCAAATGCCTTAAATATTCCTTTTATTCCTTGTGTGCATAAGGTCTGTGACAATCAAGAACAAAAACTCATGGAAAACAGCTTTCAACAAGTAAAAAACCTTGACGGCGTCTTTCATATCGATGCAAGAAGCACCGACATCACCAAGGCCGCCTGCTTCCTCGTGGACGATATTGTCAATTCCAAATGGACACTCACCCTTGTCGCCGCGCTTTTACGCAAGAACGGTTGCAGTGCTGTGCATCCGCTCGCCTTAGCGCTAAATTCACCAAAGGTGGATTGATAATATGCATACATCCCTTTCTGATGACACTAAGGCAACGCTCCTTCTTTGTGGCATATTGCGCCACAAAGACGCTGCCGGCGCTCAGGGCGTGCACACTCTCACACTCAAAGAATACAATGTCCTCGCTGCGTGGCTTGCCAAGGAATCTTTGCGCCCCCAGCATCTTCTCGACAAAGCGCACAGCACTGAAGCTGCGCTTGCCGCACAGCTTGACCCTGTCCGCGTGCACGCGCTTCTTGAACGGGGCGCACAAGTGGCCTTTGCCGTAGAAGAGTGGCAACGCGACGGCCTGTGGGTTTTAAGCAGGAGTGACGCCGACTATCCCTTGCGCTATAAAGAACATCTTGGTACTTCATGCCCCCCCTTACTTTTTGGTGCAGGCAATCGCGCTCTGCTTCACGGTGGTGGCCTTGCGATGGTGGGTTCGCGCAATGTAGACGAGCACGCTGCCTCCTTTGCACAAGGTGTAGGCACACTGTGCGCCCATGCAGCTCTACCTGTCATCTCCGGCGGCGCACGGGGTGTCGATGATATTTCCATGCAAGCCGCGCTCAGCGGCGGCGGCACCTGTATCGGTGTCCTTGCGGAGAATCTGTTGCGCAAAAGTGTCGCGCGCGATACGCGCACTGCCATTGCTGACGGACGACTCCTCCTCCTTTCTCCCTATCATCCTCGTGCGCCCTTCAGCGTTGGCAATGCTATGGGCAGAAACAAGCTTATTTATGCATTGGCAGACTATGCCCTTGTGGTGAGTGCGGAGCATAACAAGGGTGGCACATGGAACGGTGCGACAGAAGAACTTATGAGGCACAATGCGCGCCCTGTTTTTGTGCGCTCTCCCGCCATGCCACAAGAAAGCGTTCCCTTGGGCAATACAAAGCTTCTGTCCTTGGGTGCCCTATCGTGGCCGCACAATATGACAGCACTCCTTGAAAAAAATGACTTGCGCTGTGTATTATCCGATTTGAGCATCGTGCAACAAAAAGCACACATTGAGGAAGAAGAAGCAAGACGAGAGGCGAGCCTTGCTAGTGGCGCAGAACAGACGCAAACGACAGAACAAACGACAAAACAAAGCGACGCAGCATCAATTGACATATCAAGCATTTACACTGTGGTATTGCCTATTATCCTGCGCCTTTTAGAGCGTCCATGTACAGTCGAAGATATATCGAAGTATCTTGACGTTAACAAGTCACAGCTCACTCTATGGCTTAATCGGGCAGTTGACGAGAAGAGGATTATAAAGCTTTCAAGGCCGGTGCGTTATCAAAAAGCGCCGCCCTTTGAGCAGGGACGCTTGACAGGATTTTAAAAAATATTGTTTTTATTAAAGATTATTCTAGGGGCTGTTTCTAAATAAAACGGTTTTTATGAAAGCCTTGTGGGGGGAAACTTTTTTTCCCAAAAAAAGTTTCCCCCCAAGTGCTTTTTAAAAAACAAAAAAAAAGCGACTCCTAGGTGGAGCCGCCTTAAAATTTTGTGAAGGGAAGTTTACTTCACTTCGACAACGGCACCGGCTTCGGTGAGTTGCTTCTTAGCGTCTTCGGCTTCTTCTTTAGAAACTGCTTCCTTGATGGTTGCAGGGGTGCTATCCACTTTGTCCTTTGCTTCTTTCAGGCCGAGGCTTGTAAGAGCGCGTACAACTTTGATAACGCCGATTTTGTTTGCGCCGGTCTCTTTCAAGATAACGTCAA
>CAYJHT010000271.1:0-3940 GCA_964369615.1 uncultured Desulfovibrionaceae bacterium | reverse complement strand
GTGGGATTTTATGTGGTTTTGGCCTTGTGCTCGGTTCCATCTTTTTGGGACCGTCCCCGGGGAACTTTATCGATATTCCAAGTATTATGATTGTTGTGGGAGGCACACTCTCCTCTGTCATGGTCTGTTTCCCCTTTGCAGAAGTGCTTCAAGCCTTCTCAGCAGGAATGAAAGCATTCACCTCAAAGGAAACTCCGGCAGACGAAGTTGTGGCCACCATGGTACGCATCGCTGAAATTAGCCGTCGTCAGGGTATTATTGCCTTGGAAAAAATCCAAACCAACAATCCTATCCTCAAGAAAGCAACGCAACTTATCGCAGACAGTGCCGACCCTGATCTTATTCACGCAACTGTTGCCATTGAAATTGCGTCCATGAAAAAACGACACAATATCGGCATAAGTGTCTTTACACGCCTAGGCTCGCTTGCACCTGCCATGGGCATGGTAGGTACACTCATAGGTCTTGTACAAATGCTTGCAAACCTCTCAGATCCTGCCTCCATTGGCCCTGCAATGGCAGTCGCAATCTTGACAACATTCTACGGCGCACTCATAGCAAACTTGCTCTTCTTGCCTCTCGCAGGTAAACTTAAAGCAAAGAGCATGCAAGAAGAATTGCTACTCCATATTATTTTTGAAGGAGCAAAATCTATCTTAGAGAATAATAATCCGCGCCTAGTCTATGAAAAGCTTTCCTCCTTCTTGCCGCCAAAATTGCGCAAAGAACCAGAAAAATAAGCAATATCCCGTGAGGTGGCGTGCCAGCACGCCGCCTCATTAAAAAAGCCCTGTACATAATACAAGTACGCACCGTCCAAATGCACATAAAGCACAGGACAACACTCCTAGGGCATACCTTACGCTGAACGCAAAGGAAGACAAATATGAGCGACGACATACTCAATGCCAGTGACGACGATGTTGAAGAGGGAGAAGGATGGTTAGCAACCTTTGCTGATATCAGTATGCTCTTGCTGGTTTTCTTCATCCTTTTGTTTTCATTATCGTCTCTTGACGAAACAAAGTTTATGCGATCGGCCGGCTCCATCCGTGGTGCCCTCGGCGGAGACCACTCAAGCCTTCCTTCAGACGAAGAGCCAAAGGAACAAGGGGCACTCTATCAAGACGTAAAAATGCGCATGGAACTTATCGAAGCGCAAAAACAAACTTTTAACGAAATACGAAGCTTTCTTGTGCAAAATGGCATGGAAGGACAAGTAAATGCTGTACTTGACGAAGGCACAATCACCTTACGCCTACCTGCCAATGTCCTTTTTGCACCGCAAAGCGCAGAGCTTAGCGAAGCAAGCCTACGCACTCTCAGCCTTATGAAGGATATATTTATACAACGTAGAGAACAGCAAATTGATATTAGGGGCTATACTGACGATACGCCTGTGGCTCCCGGGCAACGATTTAAGGACCAATGGGAGCTGTCAGCTCTGCGTGCAGTCACAGTGTTACGCTACTTGCTTGCCCATGGCATCGAAGCCGATAGGCTTACTGCCACAGGATACGGTTCCCTCAATCCCATATTCCCCAATACCACAGAGGAGAACCGCGCACGCAACAGACGAGTAGAATTTGTTATGCAACGTGAAGTTGGACAAGGCCCCTAAAAGATGGCGCGTCGAGTATGGGCTACTTTTGGTGAAAAAGGTATCGATGGTGGGACAGGGGAATCCGCACCGTGGCTTGCAACTCTTTGCGACATAATGCTCTTGCTTCTCGTATTCTTTATATTGCTGGTATCATTTGTAGATTTTAGCGGCGAGCGAGTCCTTTCTGCGCTTGGCTCCATACAGACTGCCATGGGCGGCGAAAAACGCAGCTTGCCATCAACTGCACCGCCTAAAACATCTTCTGCCTTGTATGAAAGCGTCAGAATGCGCATGCAGCTCCTTGAAGCACAAAAGCAAACTTTCAATGAAATTCGTAGCTTTCTTGTGCAAAACAGTTTGGAAGGCAAGGTCGGCGCCCGTCTTGAAGAAGGTCGCATAGTCCTTGAACTGCCAGCCCAAGTTCTTTTTGCGCCAAAAAGTGTGGAGCTCTCAGAGCAAAGCCTGCGCATGATTGACCTCTTAAAAGACGTCTTCATCCTACGCAGGGAGCAAAATATTGACATCCGCGGCTACACAGATAATATACCTGTGACAGATGCATCAAGATTTGTTGATAATTGGGAACTTTCTACCTTGCGTGCTGTGGCTGTTTTGCGTTATCTTATCGCGCAAGGTATTGAGCCGGAAAGGCTCACAGCAACAGGCTACGGCGCACTGAACCCGTTAGTACCAAACACTTCGGAAGCAAATCGCGCGCGCAACAGAAGAGTGGAGTTTGTGTTGCAGCGTGATATAACAAAGGGAAAGTAAGATATGTCAAAGGAAATGCAATTTTCACTTAAAACTGACGCCCCGACCCACAGACATGCCTACCGCGCCCATGTACGCGGTATCAATGTTCGCGTGGATGAGGATCCGGAATTGTATCAATTAGTGGACGTGAGCGCCACAGGCTGCTCTTTTCATACGGATAAACCCATGTGCCGCGAAGGCGACCTGCTCACTCTCCAACTTGAGGTGCGTCAACGCCCCATCCTCGCAGGTCTTGAAGTACGCGTCGTCCGCATCATCAAAGAAAATCTTGTGGCATGCACATTTGAAAATCTCTCATCAAAACAAGAATACGCACTCGATAAACTCGTTCTTGAAATCCAAAAACGTGTTATTGCTATGAATAAATTCTAAAAATATCTTATTTACTGTCTTATGAAAGTTTAAAAAACTTGTGGTGGGGGGAAAACTTTTTTTTGGGAAAAAAAAGCTTTCCCCCCACAGCTCTACTCTCTGTATCCCTAAGGCTCGTTCCTCGCCTAAGGGCTATGGCTTCGGCACCCTTCGGGCAGGTCCCCCTTCAAAAAAACCATCTGTTTAGCATGTAAAAAGAGCTGCCGAATGATTTTTCTTCAAACGAGTTTTTTGCTTTTGCATGTATACTTTTAGTGAATACAAGGCACTAGGTAGTTGGCGCTTTTAATTGGAAAGGGGAAGTATTTTATATTGACCGAGGGTTTAGATTCTATAATATATCAAGGTTTTGCTTTAATGTTTTGCATTATCTTGACATAATGCGGTAAAATTTCCTCACACAACCCTTCTTTCTTATGGCGCATAAGTGTCTCACCTAAAAGCTTCAATCCAAGAATAAAGGGTTCGACGCTTTCATCAGGCAGCTTTTTCATCTGCTTCATTTTTTCCATAATATGAAAGATATCCTCGTGAAATTCCACATCCATTGTAAGGGAGGAATGAGGCATCTTTTGGGTACCGTCCTCTTGTATTCGTTCACATGTGATACGATATGTCTCCGCCTTCATCTATTACTCCTGTGTATTACCATTAATAAGATGTGATGAATTATTGCTTTGGCGTATTACAACAACATCCAGCAGAGTTATTCTTTTTCTGGTCACTGTCTTTTTTTCCTGCACAACAAGAGCCACTGCCACAACCACAGCCACCTTTCTTCGCTTTGCGATACAAAGAATAAGCCACATAGCCAAGAGCCAGCCCCACACATACAATTGCTATAATATCTGTTGTTTCCATTTTAATCCTCCAGATTATAATAAATGAAATATACACTATGAAGGTGATTGTCAACATCAAAAAAAGAAACAGACAATACGACGCAAAGGTTTTCTCACTGTGTGGATTAGTCTCAACTATACTTACAAAATCACGTCATTCCGATTGTGTGAATGATTCCTATGATGCTGTGTGTTTGCTATTATCTTTCGGGCGATTTTGTGCAAATTTTTATCTTTTTCCCCCTCCCCATTCCAAAAAACTTTATTTGTGACAGCATCTTATGCTTCGTACGGCACTTTGTGGTCACACGGAAGATTTTTTGAGTGCTTGCTTTGAAAATTATAGAAT
>CAYJHT010000270.1:0-3951 GCA_964369615.1 uncultured Desulfovibrionaceae bacterium | reverse complement strand
ATACGCGGGCCTTGGCCTTCGCCGTGGAATTGTGCGTCTGCTTGCACGTCTGCTGCCGTATTGCGGAACAACGAGCGGAAAAGACATACTTCCAAGAACATACGCTTCACCACACCCCACGTTGTGTCGGGGTTGTCAAGCGTTGCCTGCTTAATCCAAGGTAACGATTTCTGCTGACCACCACTGGTGGGGATGCAGAACGGCACAGGCGATTTGCTCCAATAGACCATACGCCAAATAACGCCGCCGATGAAGGTAAGTACTGCAACATATGGCAAAATAACACCGAACAGATATGCAAGACCAATGCTTGAACCTGCCCATGCTATGGCGCCAATGACACAGACTACCAGTAACGAAGTGACCATTCCCTTACCTCACTGGGCTATAAGTTACACCTTAAGACATCCTTTTTTAAAGGGGGGGACGCCAAGGCTCTTCAAAGCTTCTTTTGAAGGTACCTAGAGTTACCTTGCAAAGCGGAAGCCATTTTTCACAAAAAACATATATGCTTCGTGCCATTATCCTTTTGCTTTTGGCCTTTGTCATCCACAAGGCAAACTCAAAAGGCTTTTGGCCTTATGCATTCGGAATATTATGTCTTTGCGCCCAGCGCACGAGTTGTGAGTGCTGGTCGCGGATTTCTTTTATGCGTTGTTCTGCGAGTATTTCGCGTGTTTGCACGTAGATATCAAGAGACATGAGTGCAAGTGTATCAATGCGCGATTCGGCTTCTAGGTAGTCGTCTACCTTGCCTATTTGTACGAAGTGCGGTAAAAATTCTGCGCGAAAAATTTGCTTGAATATGTAGAGCACGCCGATGCCTTGTGAGGGGGGGAAGTCTTGTACGGAGCGTAGCTTTACGAAGCGTTCCAGTGCTGTTTGCAGTCTATCAGCAAGGATGTGTTCTCCTACGGCGGCATCATAGAGATAGTGTGCGATAGTGGTGGTTATTTCGCCCACGGGATTGCCGAATTGGTCTTGCTTTGTGCGCAAAAATCCTGTTGTCTGAAGGGGATAGCTGTTAAATATGGCCTCTACCCATTGGTTTATGACCTGAGCTTTTTTTTGTTCAAAGAGTGCGCGTGTATCCATATGTATGTACTGTATCCCTTGCGTTAAGGTGTTTTATTATGAAAGAAGCTTATGGGACCTTTTGCCTGTGCGCGTATCTCTGCTAGCGTCGCTCTTGGCTGCTTTCTATGCGCTTGCTTGTGTTTGAGGCGGGTTCGCGCCTTTTCTTGTTTTCGTTTGCGCCCTGACAGTTTTTTTTAAGCAAGCGGCAGCCTTGCTGTGCTATCGGCCTTTATTCATATAGCTTCCATCAATATATTCAATATGTTATGCTGCTTTTCCATATAGTCCTTCCTCGAAAGAAGGGTTTTTCCCATGGCCTTTTTAGGACATTTTCTGCCATGCCGTCAAGCTTTGTCACGAAAAAGTGGCGGCTTTGCAAAAAGGGAAAAAGTCTAAAAATACAATGTTAAATTATATACTTATGCACAAACCTTCCTATTTATCGGATATGGACGAGTGATTTTTTTTTGTAAAAATTTCACCTTAAGTAAAAAATTTGCTTTAAGCTTGTCAAGAATGATTGTGAAAAAATTATTTTTCTACGAATTTCTTTAGACTCCTTGCGTACAGTTTTTTTCTTTAAAAACTCAAGAAAATCTACAGATTCTCTGCTTGGGTATAAAATTTTATACGGAACCATAATTCAACCATTGACGAACATGTCGTTTAACTTCTTAGTATATCAGCTTATTTTATCGAAACAAAAACAATATTCGCCTGGCATGTATATTGCTATAGTAAGAACATACCTTCCTTCCTTTTGCTTAAAACCTCTTCTCTGACGCAAAGTTTTGTGTCTCTTTGTGGGAGAGAAGAGGTTTTTCGCTTTTTTTTGCTCTTTCTACTCCTCACGCCACCAGCATACAAACATTCGAACCATAGCAAGCCCCCCCAACAAAATAATGAAATAAGAATCCTACAGACGGCTACTTGACAGAAGCCTCCGGCTCTTGCATGATGCTCCTATGAAAAAAATTCGAAAGTTCTTTAAAGACCGTGTGGGCTGGCCCTTTATCATAGGGACAGCGCTGCTCTCATATATTGTATGGACGTATGAATCGGGCATCTATGACTGGCAGTGGCGGCGTGCCTTGCGCTTCGTCGTAGACACAAGAGGCAGTGAAATAAGCCTTGGCCCCTTACTGCATGGACTTGAACTTACAGTATATATTGTCGCTATGGGCTTTGTTTTATCCTTCGCCCTTGGACTTTGCGCAGCATTACTACGCTCTAGTGCATCCGTTGTAGGAAGGGGACTTGCTGCAACCTATGTGGCCTGTGTACGCAATACCCCCTTGCTTATTCAGCTTTTCATTGTCTACTTCATTGTAGCGCCTGTTTTTTCCTTGTCACCCTTTTGGGCGGCAGTGTGGTCACTGGCCTTGTTTGAAGGCGCCTATATGGCAGAAGTGTTTCGCGCAGGCATAACCTTTGTCCCACAAGGTCAGTGGGACGCGGCGGCGAGCCTTGGTTTTTCGCGCCTGCATATTATCATGCATGTGGTATTACCGCAGGCACTGCGACGAATGCTGCCACCACTCACAAATCAGACGGTGTCACTCATTAAAGACTCTGCCCTTGTGAGTACGATTGCCTTGGCGGACTTAACGCTGCAAGCACAAGTCATTATTGCTGAAACTTTTTTATCCCTCGAAGTGTGGGTCATTGTAGCCGCCTTGTACTTTTTCCTGACACTCCTAGTAACAATCCCCGCCCGCATGCTTGAGCGCTATTATGCGTGGCGCTGGTTATAAGCATCTCGTTCACATATGTGATTGAAACCAATTAACAAAGCAACAAAACATTCTTACTGCACCTAAAAATCTAACGCCAACCTAAAGGTTTTGATGAAAGTGCCGATAGAGGTTTAAGGGAGATGGGATGGATGCTTCAAATTTACATTTTCGTCTGATGCTACAGCAATACGAGACGCAGCTTGTTGTGGCGCGACGCTTGTCGCGTTACCGGCGCGCAAAGCTCATACAATCGGGATACACACCACCAGACCCACAACGTCAACGTAAAGCCATTGTCCTGCGCGTTGCACGAGAACTCTATGGATTATTGCTCTCCACCGGCACTGACAATCCTATGGTTGAAACCATCACCGAAAAATTGAGCGCAGCCTTAGAAGTAAACGTCGTCCTCACCTACCTTGCTCCCATGCCCTTTATGGACGAACACTTGCGCTTTATGCGACAAGGGGAAGGCGAAAACGCCCCACTTGTGCCACTGTCTCAAGCAGACCAAATGAAGGCAATGCACCTTCTATGGAAATTTACACTTGAGACAGTAGATGAGAGTATGCTATAAACTGCATGGCTCATGTGAAAAGTACAGTGCACATGCAATACGTCTAGGGAAGCGTGTTGCACATGCACTTTGAAACTATACCTTACAATGAATGCTCTACAAAGCATTCTTCGTTCAAGCGTGGGGAGATTGCGCATGAATATTACCAACGATTATACGCAAAATAGGCTGACGCCTTACAAGCCAGCCACCGAGCAGGTGACGCGTGTGTCGCAAGAGCCTGCGCCCGTCGCACAGCCTCGCTCTGTAGTACAAACAGAAACTCGTGCGGACAGCGTCCAGTTTTCCGACAATGCCAAACTCTTGGCTGCCGCCGATCGCGTAGCACGCGATGACTCTGAAGCACGCGCCGATAAAATCGCACGCTTGCGCGAAGAAGTCAGCAACGGCACCTACACCGTAGACTCTCGCCGCGTCGCCGAAAGTCTCGTGCGTGAAGAACATATGCTCTTTATCGTCTAATGCTTTGAAAGAGCTTTGGCGAAAAGCTTTTTTTGGTTTTAAATTTTTTTTTCTTGGGGGGAAACTTTTTTTTGGGAAAAAAAAAGTTTCCCCCCAAAC
>CAYJHT010000269.1:0-3952 GCA_964369615.1 uncultured Desulfovibrionaceae bacterium | reverse complement strand
ATGCGTTTTTTTACACTGTTTTATCGAAAATGCAAAGGCCTTTGAGCACAAAAAAAAGGAAGCTGAATATCTCAGCTTCCCTTAAAAATTTTATACGATGTTATTAATTCGCAATCTTTAAGTCTTCCCAATACTTTTCATAGTCTTGTAGGGTGTTGCCGATGCCTTGAGTAAATTCGCTGCCTTTCAATTCGTTTTCTGTGGGGAAAATCAAATTGCTTGTTGCATACTCTTCCTCAAGTTCTGCGCGCACACCCTTGTTGGGTGTCGTATAGTTGTATTCTTCTACGCATTTAGCGGCAATATCAGGGCGCAACATAAAGTTAATAAAAGCGTGTGCTCCGTTCTTGTTCGCAGCTTGTGAAGGAATAACAAAACTGTCCAACCACAAAGGCATACCTTCCTTGGGGTAGATGAATACGAGGTCGGGATTTTCGCTTTGCGCAATAAAAGCATCGCCATTCCAAATCATACCAGCCATGACTTCTTCGCTAATGAGTGCTTGCTTTGCAGCTGTGACGTCAAAAATACGCACATGGCTCTTGAGTTTGACAAGCCATTCATAGGCAGCCTTAATTTCGGCGGGTTTTTTGGAATTTACAGAAGCGCCTGTTGCTTTGAGAGCTGCGCCGAAAGTGTCACGCAAGTCATCAGACAAAAGCAATTTATTTTTAAACTCCGTACGGGAAAGGTCGTTCCAAGAGGTAATCTGGGCAGGATCGACAGCATTTTTATTGACCATAAAACCCTGTGCGCCCCACATATAGGGGATGGAATAGGCATTTTTAGGGTCAAACTCTTGATTTAAGACCACTGGCTCTAAGTATTGCATGTTGGGAATTTTGCTGGCATCAATGGTAGAAAGCAAGTCATTATCGCGCAAAAGCTCCACAAAATATGTAGAAGGCACGACAATATCGTAGCCTTTGCCACCGAGTAATTTGAGCTTGGCATACATGGCCTCGTTTGATTCATAGGTCGTATACACAACGGCTATGCCTGTTTCCTCGGTGAACTGTTCAAGGACTGATGAGGGAATATACTCAGACCAGTTAAAAACGTGAATAATCTTTTCCTCATCTGCCTGTGCAGCAGGTACAATCGCAAAAACAACGAAGGCTAAGCATACAATGCCAAGCAAACACTTTTTCATCTTACTTTTTCCTCCACTTCCCTAGTAGCCATGCAGAAAACACAAGAAGCACTGTCACGCCAAACATCACAGCTGACAGAGCGTTCACATCTGGTTTCATGCCAAGGCGTACCATGGAATAGATTTTTAAGGGGAGAACTTCAAAGGATGAGCCCGTCACAAAGAAACTGATGAGCACATCGTCCATGGACAAGGTAAAGGCCAAAAGCCAGCCCGCCAACACAGCAGGCATGATTAAGGGGAGAATAACCCAGTGGAATGCTTGCCATTCCGTGGCGCCAAGATCTCTGGCAGCCTCTACCAAACTCTCGTCAAATTCCGCCATACGCGCAAGGACTGTCAGGGTCACAAAGGGCAAACACAAAGTGATGTGTGAAACAACCAAGGTAGCAAAGCCCAACTCTACTTTAAGCAGAATGAAAAAAATCAAGAGAGAGATACCCATGACAATATCTGGCGAAACCGTCAAGACAAAAATCGAGCCGTGCAAAAGTTTTCTGCCAACAAAACGATAGCGCCGCAATGCGATTGCCGCTATCACGCCGAGTATTGTGGCAAGCGTTGCTACAACTGTCGCCGCGCTTAAAGAGTTGAGCGCGGCATCTAAGAGGAGCTTGTTATCTGCAAGAACAGCATACCACTTCAATGTAAATCCGCGCCAATCCGTAGAATAACGCGCAGTATTAAAAGAATAGATGATGACTATGAGGATGGGCGCGTATAAAAAAACATAGACGAGCCACATCCAAATTTTTGCAAGTCTTTGCATTAGGCTCCTCCAGCGGCGTTTCGCGCATCTTGCGCGCGCACACTCGCATCTGAGATTGTGTGCTTACCTGCTCGCCCACTAAAATGAGAAAGGCGTTTATTCACAATGTGATAGCACAGGAGTAATAAAATAAGCAGCAGAGTCAAGAAGGTACTGGCCGCCGCTCCAAGAGGCCAATCACGCGCCACAAGAAATTGATTTTTTATGAAATTACCTACAAGCAAACTTTTTGCGCCGCCCAAGATTTCAGGAATATAAAATGCTCCCAATGAAGGCAAGAAAACAAGCATACTGCCAGCAACAATTCCCGGCGATGTTAAGGGCAGTGTCACATGCCAAAAGGTGCGTATCGGCCCTGCGCCCAAATCGCGCGCCGCCTCTGCCATACGCGGGTCAAGTTTGTCAAGACTTGCATAGAGCGGTAAAATCATAAATGGTAAAAATGTATAGACAATACCGCAAAACACTGCAAAATTCCCATACATGAGTGAAATCGGTTCACTTGTCAGACCACACCACATAAGAAAAGTGCTTATGAGGCCATTTGCCTTTAGTATGGCAATAAGTGCATAGGTGCGAATTAAGGAATTTGTCCAAAATGGGATAATAATAAGGAGTAAAAGCCACGGTTTCACCTTCTCTCGTGCCCGCGCCATAGCCGCCGCAAAGGGATAACCAATGAGTAAGCAGGCAAGCGTTCCCACAACTGCTATCCATAAAGAATCCCACAAGACTATGCTGTACTTAGGATCAAGCAAGCGTGCATAATTTGCCAGCGTAAATTGCGGCAATACAAAATCTGTTTCACCGCGCGTGAGTACTGTCATGACAAGCAGTCCCACATTTGGCAAAAGAGCAAAAATCCCCAACCAAAGCATCGTGACGGCGATGGTCGTCGTGCGCAAGGGGTTAAACTTCTTTAGGGGACTTGTCATGCGAATTTTCATGGGGCAATACCACCTCCCAACCGCTCACCCAAGTGACATAGACTTGTTCATTGGGGACATAGTTAATATCTAGGCCATCCTCGTCAAAAAATTCCGCACCCGTCAGTGGGGTGTTGTCATTGGCAAGGCGCACATGAATGTCCACAGTCGCCCCCTTATACAGACTGTCTTCAATAACAGCCTCAAGGACGGGGCCTTCGGGGCGTTCTTCGTATTTATGATAAATGCGCAAATCTTCAGGGCGCACAAGAATATTGACCCTTTCGCCAAGAGCAAAATCGCGCTTTGAAGGTATGGTAAAGGTCGTCTCATGAACACGCACGTCATACATGCGATTATCGAGCACTGCAAGAATTTCGCCTTCCAAAATATTGATTTCTCCAACAAAGCGAGCGACGTACAAGTTAGACGGGTCTTCATAAATATCTTGAGGCGTGCCTTGTTGTACAATACTTCCGTTATCCATGACGACAACGCGGTCGCTCATGGCAAAGGCTTCTTCTTGGTCGTGGGTAATAAAGACAAATGTGATGCCAAGTTTACGCTGTAATTGTTTAATATCTCGTTGCATTTGACATCGCAATTTATAATCAAGCGCACTGAATGGCTCATCAAGCAAAAGAACGAATGGCTCATTTACAATAGCACGCGCCAAGGCGACACGCTGCTGCTGACCACCGGACAGCATGGACGGTTTACGCTCTGCCAAATGCTCAAGGCGCACCATATGCAAAATTTCTTGCACGCGCTTACGAATATCATCCTTCCCGACGCCTTGCATTTTGAGACCAAAGGCCACATTGTCAAAGACAGTCATATGAGGAAAAAGTGCGTAATTTTGAAAGACAGTGTTGACCTGTCGCGCTTCTGGCGGCAGATGGGTGACATCCTTACCCCCAATAAAAATACTGCCCGAATCCGGCTGTTCAAAACCTGAAATAATACGCAAAAGCGTTGTCTTTCCACAACCTGAAGGGCCAAGCAAGGTCAAAAACTCACCATTGCCTATACTCAGGTCAATGCCATTTAACGCCCTTTGATTGTCAAACTCCTTAACAATTTGGCGTATTTCAATAAGAGGTG
>CAYJHT010000268.1:0-3954 GCA_964369615.1 uncultured Desulfovibrionaceae bacterium | reverse complement strand
AACTTTTTTTTTCTAAAAAAAGTTTCCCCCCAAGAAAAAACTTATTGTGGGCAGCGTGGGGAACTCTCCTTGAAAAGCGTCAATATCTTGGATGTTTACTCTATGATATTTTATGTCTGCCAGCTTTACAGTGTTGTTCGTGGATTTCACGGGGGAGAGTGTCAAAAAATGGGCATCCTCATCATCCGCTTTATGTCAAAAATGGTACCCCTTTTGAGGATTTTGATATAGAAACATACAAAAAACACCTAGAAAAACGATTTAAAATATTCCATGCAAGGAATATGTTCTAAAAGCTTTTCTGGCACGTGCTTTGCTATAGTCACCATGCTGACGGATTGAGGAAATGTTTTCCTTCCCACACAGAGGAGAATTTCGTGAGAAAAGCGTCACAAATGTCATTTTTTACTTTCGCAAAGGGTCATCAATGCGTCTTGTGCATGATGAGCTAAGGTATTGACTAAAGAAAAATTGTATAAGGAATTAAAGGAGCGTCAGGCGGGAGCTGGCGTGCGCAGGTGTTTCATAGATGTGCCAGTGCTGTCAGTAGAGTTCCGTTTTTTTGTAACTAAGCTGTAGAGATAAGAAACGCTTCTTATGAGCCCCTCTGTCATGTGGCAGAGGGGTTTTTTTACGCCTCCGCCTGTGCCTTATGTGGTGATATCCACACTTTGACCTGCGGCAAGAGTTATGCATTGGCATTGAGGAGCACAGCGGTTGAGAGCGCTTTCAAATTCAGTGGCATTTGGCGCGATAACGGGGAAGGTGGCAAAGTGCATGGGGAGAGCGCGTTTTGCATTGAGTAGAGCAGCTGCGTGGGCGGCTTGTTCGGCGTCCATGGTGAACACGCCGCCAATGGGCAGAAGTGCTACGTCGATTGGATAGAGCTTGCCCCATAATGCCATGTCGCCAAAAATACAGGTATCGCCTGCGTGGTATATTGTGAGGCCGTCAGGCATGCGTATTATAAAGCCGGCGGCTTGGCCTGATTCTGAGGTGTGGAATGCGGGTATCATGGTGACATGTACGCCTTTATATTCGACGGTGCCGCCCATGTTGAAGCCGATGCCGTTGAGTACAAGGTCGCCTTGTAGGCCTTGTTCTATGAGTGCTTGTGCGGTACCGACCACTGTGCCGAGCATGGCCTTGTGTGTGTTGCACAATTCTACTGCTTGGCCTGTGTGGTCGGCGTGGTCGTGAGTGACGAGGACTAAATCGACATGAGTAATACTGGTGGAAGGGTTTTGACAGGTGGGGTTGCCGTCGAGAAATGGATCTATTAAAACTGTAACATCATTGCATTGGAGCGAAAAGGCCGCATGGCTAAACCATGTTATGCGTGTCATTGATTTGTCCCCTTTGAGTTCTTGCAAGCTAAATTTTTGTTTTGAGCTTGAATGTATGAAATTCCTTGAGAGGAAACGTGCGTTTGAACAAGATTCCTCTCTCTATATGCCTCTAAAAAACATTTTATTTTGTAATAGGTCTAAAGTTTTTTGTCAAGCTTCACTTGACTTTCAAAAAAAGCGTGCATACACTTCTTTTCAGTACATTTTCTGTGCAAGTCACGCACGATGTCTTTTTGTCTTCTTGCTTGAATGGGGAGAGGTGTCGGGTGTGTAGGCGTCTTTTTGGACGTATTTAAGGGGCTGATGGGCACTTAGGCGTTCCAATCTGTTACAAGAGAGAGGTGAAGCATGATTTCAAACAATCTTTCCGCTATGAATGCATTTGGTGAAGGTATCGCCAGCAGTGCGCACAATGTGGCAAATATCAGCACATCGGACTTTAGGAGTGAGCAAGTCACTTATGGTTCTGACCCTGTGGGCAATGTGGAAGCACTGCGCAGGCCGCAAGAGCCTTCTCGTGTGAATGAGCCTCTTGCTGATGTTATTAATCAGACTCCTATGCAATCTTCTGAACAAGAAGGTGGCGCGCAGGCAGAGCACTTTGCTGGTGCTATAAACAATGATGTGGATTTGCCAAGGGAGTTTGCAAGTCAAATTTCAGATACACATGCATTTGCCGCCAATGTCATTGCAGTTACGACGCGCACTGATATGGAGCAAAATCTTTACAATCAGGTCAATGGGTCGTCTATCGTTTCTTATCGCGTGTAAGACTGTTCGCATAAAATATTTAAGGGAAGGTAGCGCGGTGGCACCTTCCCTTTTTTTCTGCTTTTCAGCGCATCAAATGTGTCTTCTGCGCTATTTTCCCATAAGAGCCTTAATCGCTGCGGCGACGCCTTGTCCGTAGAGGGCGTGTGCCTTTGTGCAGTTTTCGATGTGACGTTGCTTGACACTTTCGTCACTGTTGCCGAGGGCGCGGGCGGTGTTTTCGAAGAGCACTTGTTGCTGTTCGGGTCTCATAAGGAGGAAGAGTTTTCCGGGTTGGGTGAAGTAGTCGTTATCGTCTTGGTGGAAGTCCCAATCCCAGATTTCTCCTTCTGTCATGAGTGGTGGTTCTCTGAAGTTTGCTTGTTCTGCCCATTCACCGGAGCTATTTGGTGAATAAGGGAGGGTTGCACCATAGTTTCCGTCTACGCGCATGGCGCCATCTCTGTGATAGCTGTGCATTGGGCAACGCGCTTTGTTGACGGGGATGAGGTGGTGATTGACGCCGAGACGATAGCGCTGTGCGTCGCCGTAGGAGAAGAGTCGCCCTTGGAGCATTTTGTCGGGAGAGAAGCCGATACCGGGCACGATGTTTGAAGGGTTGAAGGCAGCTTGTTCGACTTCTGCGAAATAGTTTTCGGGATTTTTGTTAAGTTCGAGGACGCCTACTTCGTGCATAGGCACGTCGTCATGGAACCAGACTTTTGTGAGGTCGAAGGGGTGATAGGGGAGTTTTGCGGCGTCGGCTTCGGGCATGATTTGTACGAAGAGTGTCCAGCGGGGGAAGTCGTTTTTTTCGATACTTTCAAAGAGGTCGCGGTGGTGGCTGTCTCTGTCTGCGCCGATGATAGTGCCAGCTTCTTCGTCGGTGAGGTTTTTGATGCCTTGTTGTGTGCGGAAGTGGAACTTGACCCAGAAGCGTTCGTCTTTGTCGTTGAGGAAGCTAAAGGTATGACTGCCGAAGCCGTGCATATGTCTGTAGGTTGCGGGGATGCCGCGGTCGCTCATGACGACGGTGACTTGGTGTAATGCTTCTGGTAAAAGCGTCCAGAAGTCCCAATTGTTATGGGGGTTGTGCATATGTGTGCGCGGGTCTCTTTTGACGACATGGTTGAGGTCAGGGAATCGGAGTGGATCGCGCAGAAAGAAGACGGGTGTATTGTTTCCGACTAAGTCCCAATTGCCTTGCTCGGTATAGAATTTGATGGCAAAGCCGCGGATATCGCGTTCTGCGTCGGCGGCGCCGCGCTCGCCTGCAACGGTGGAGAAGCGCAGGAATAGGTCTGTTTTTTTGCCAATTTGTGAAAAAATAGAGGCTTTTGTATACTTTGTGATATCGTGAGTTACTGTAAAGGTGCCATAGGCTCCGGATCCTTTGGCATGCATGCGTCTTTCGGGGATGACTTCGCGGTCAAAGTGCGCCAATTTTTCCATGAACCAAACATTTTGCAGGAGCATGGGGCCGCGTTTGCCTGCGGTGATGACATTATTGTCGTTAGCTACGGGAGCGCCGGCGGTTGTTGTAAGTTTTTTATGAGGCATATATATCTCCGGTGTTATTTGTTAATATAGATATAAATATTTAATTTCAAATATTTACTAATGCTCTCCTTTAACACAGAAATCATATAATGCAAGTTTTTTTTTGTGGGGGAGGAAGGGGAGAAACTTTTGTTAGCACTAAAAAGTTTTTCCTTCCTCTCCACACCCCCTCCTTCAAAACGCGTTCGCTGTTCAGCCAATAAAAAAGCGTTGTTCAACAAGGTGGTTAATTTAATGTGTCACCTAAAATATTTTTCGTATTGTTCATGAGACAGCGTTGATTGTCTAGTTAAAC
>CAYJHT010000267.1:0-3963 GCA_964369615.1 uncultured Desulfovibrionaceae bacterium | reverse complement strand
ACATGCCGCCCATGCCACCCATGCCGCCCATGCCACCCATATCGGGCATAGCAGGTGCGTCTTTTTTCAGGTCGGGCTTATCAGCTATGGCGCATTCTGTTGTGAGGAGAAGAGAAGCGACAGAGGCTGCGTTTTGCAAGGCTGTACGGGAGACTTTTTTCGGATCGATAACACCAGCTTTAATGAGGTCTTCATATTCGCCAGATGCTGCGTTAAAGCCGAAGCCGTCCTTGCCGTCGCGTACCTTTTCTACCACAATGGAGCCTTCAAAACCAGCATTGTGTGCGATTTGACGCAATGGCTCTTCTATCGCGCGGCGAATGATATTGATGCCAGCCATTTCGTCATCGTCAGCGGGTTTGATATCGTTAAGTACGCTTGATACGCGAATGAAAGCCGTGCCGCCGCCGGGGACGATACCTTCTTCTACTGCGGCGCGGGTTGCGTTGAGTGCATCTTCTACGCGGTCTTTCTTTTCTTTCATTTCAATTTCAGTAGCTGCGCCTACATGAACAACAGCGACGCCGCCAACGAGTTTGGCAAGACGTTCTTGTAATTTTTCGCGGTCATAGTCAGAAGATGTTTCTTCGATTTGTGCGCGAATTTGTTTGACGCGAGCCTTGATATCTTCGGCCTTGCCTGCGCCGTCGACGACGGTGGTGTTATCTTTATCTATGACGATGCGCTTTGCAGTGCCGAGGTCGGTGAGTGTAAGATTTTCGAGTTGGAGACCGATATCATCAGAGGCAACTTGTCCGCCTGTGAGTACAGCGATATCTTGCAGCATGGCTTTGCGGCGATCGCCGAAGCCTGGAGCTTTCACAGCAACGACTTGGAGTGCGCCGCGCAGTCTGTTGACAACGAGTGTTGCGAGAGCTTCGCCTTCTACGTCTTCAGCGATGATGACGAGTGGGCGGTTTACTTTGGCAACTTGTTCGAGTACGGGCAGCATATCCTTCATATTAGAAATTTTCTTTTCTGTGCAGAGGATATAGGGGCTGTCCATTTCGCAGATCATTTTTTCTGCATTTGTCACGAAGTAGGGGGAGAGGTATCCGCGGTCAAAGCGCATACCTTCTACGACGTCCATGGTGGTTTCGAGGCCTTTGGCTTCTTCTACGGTGATGACGCCTTCTTTGCCTACTTTTGCCATAGCTTCTGCAATGATATTACCGATAGTTGCATCGGAATTTGCGGAAATGGTGCCAACTTGTGCGATTTCTTTTTGGTCGCGTGTGGGCTTAGAGAGATTTGCCAGTTCGGAGACAAGGGCTTCAACGCCTTTATCGATACCGCGCTTAATGGCCATAGGATTGCGGCCTGCTGCGACGAGTTTTACTCCTTCGCGATAGATTGCTTGAGCAAGGATGGTTGCTGTGGTTGTGCCGTCGCCTGCAACGTCGGACGTTTTTGAAGCAACTTCTTTAACCATTTGCGCGCCCATATTTTCGAATTTGTCTTCCAATTCGATTTCTTTGGCAACGGTTACGCCGTCTTTTGTGATAACGGGCGCACCAAAGCTTTTTTCAATAACGACATTACGGCCTTTAGGTCCGAGTGTTACCTTAACGGCATTGGCAAGTTTGTCCACACCGCGGGACAGTTTTTCGCGTGCTTTTACGTCAAACAAAATTTCTTTAGCGGACATTATTTTAGTCTCCTGAGAATAACTTTTTAATATAAATAAAACTTAAGCAATGATGGCAAGGATATCATCTTCGCGCATGACGAGGTGCTCTACACCGTCAAGCTTGACTTCTGTACCAGCATATTTATTGAAGAGAACAGTGTCGCCGACTTTTACATCCATGGCCACACGTTGTCCATTTTCGGCAACCTTACCTGGTCCTACAGCGACGATTTCGCCTTTAGAAGGTTTTTCTTTTGCTGTATCAGGAATATACAGGCCGCCGGCAGTTTTTTCTTCGCTTTCAAGACGCTTTACGAGCACGCGGTCGTTAAGGGGCTTTAGTGTCATAGTCTCCATTCCTCCAAAACAAGTTAATTTAGACATTGGTGTCTTTCAAAGGTCTGACAGTATGCTTCGTGCGATTGTTGACGATGTAAGCAGTCAAAGGTCAACATGGGCGCAGTAGGTACACTGTCAGGTTATTGTATAACGTACACGCCTTTTTGCGTGTCGAGAGTAAAATAACTCCCCTTTCACAATTGAAAAGGGGGGGGATAAAAAAAAAACTTCTTTTTTAATAAATATATATTATTTTCAAGTGTTTGTCTGTGTATTTTTTTGGTTTCGCTTTTGTCTTCTAATAAGTGCTTCGCGGTGAATTGTGTGAGGGAGGTGAAAAAAAGCTTTGCCGTTATGCGTGTACGGAGCCTTTCAGAGAAAATAAACGCGTAGGCGCATTTTCTGACTATTTCTTATGAAAAAGCGTATTTAGTGCAAAGAGATGCCTTTTATATAGTATTGATGGAAAATATATTTTAAAGTCAACGTGAGAGATGCGAGCCTATGTCATTCCAAGGTGTTTTTTTGAAAGATTTTTTTGGGGTAAGTTTTTTTTGAAAAAAGTTTCCCCCAAAAAATTTTCAGAAAAACACCTGCTTTATTAGGAAAGTGGCGCTTTTTAATGAAGAAAATAAGAAAGAATTGTCGATTTTAGTGAAAACGTCTCAGAAATCATCTGTATATTAGTAAAAGCTTTGGCACATGCATTGAAGAAACTCATGAACTTTTACACCACATCAAGAATAGTTGGCGTGTCTTATTGATAACAGTTCACATAATTAAAATGACGTGGCCTTTACTAAAAAATAAATAGATTTTTTTATTATAACTTGACTCTTTTGAAAATGCTGTTTAGAAAGAAATTCAGTGTTATTTTGTCTTGACTCGAAATTTACAAGAGGAGAAAATACGTATGATAGATAAGACAGAATTGTTGCGTATGATTATGCAAAACAATCAAGGGCAGTCTCCAAAATTTGTTCTTGAGCAATACAATATCTACTTAAAGGGTCTTGAAGATGTGCACGCAGGTACTTTTATAAACGCGACACCTATGAGTACAGAACAAACAGAAACAACGGAGACGCAGCCTGTAAAAGAAACAAAAGCATCATTGACCTGTGGTTTCACAAAAAGGAATCTAAAGATTAAGCCAGAAGATGCGATTCGAGATGATAACATATTGTGTTGCATTTGCGGTAAAGAATGTAAGACCCTCACCGAAAAACATCTCGCAACTCACAATGGAATAACCCGCGAAGGCTATATTAAACTCTGCGGCTATCCAGCAAAGCAACCTCTTATGTCAAAAAATCATTTGGCACGTATGAAGAATAATGTACTAAAAGCACAGCAAGCGCGTAAATCTAAAAAAAGAAGTTAGCGATTGTGTGTTTTGCTCCTAGCTCTGAAGCAGTCAACCAGTATTGTGGGGCAACGAGATAATACATCGTTAAAACTTTTTTTCGAATCCATTGACTGTCTCGTTACCAGACGGTTGAACACGTCCGGATTCGCAGGTCTTGCAAAAAAGGTGAGATACAACGCCATTCCAATTGTGTGAACTATTCTCAATGGTATTTTCCAAAATCTCTTGAGAGTGTACCGAAGCTTTAAGTAAGATAAGGATGATTTGTGTGTTGCTTTGCATTTTCATCGGTGATTTCTCTCCTGTTCCTCATTAAAAATCGCCTAGACGCTGTCGTCAAATACGCCTTTTCGGTTATGTATGTCTATTACACACCCAAAAAACACATTCATCTTCCTTGAGATAACACGAAAATTCGCTACTTGACGACAGCGTCTAGTTAAACAGATATTTTTTTAAAGATGAGATAGGCCCGCTCCTAAGGCGCACTTGGCGCACCAGCATCTACGTGCTACAATGTGTGTCGATTAACAAACATTCAAAATAAGGAGCGGGTCATGACAAGAGTATCTCAGTAAGCGTCCAAAGCGCTACACCTTCCAAGCAAGGCGTTTTTTTGCTATTA
>CAYJHT010000266.1:0-3968 GCA_964369615.1 uncultured Desulfovibrionaceae bacterium | reverse complement strand
ACTTCCGAGTAAGTATAACCATCAAAAGGCATAATAGCAAAAAAACGTCTTGCTTGGAAGGTGTAGCGCTTTGGACGCTTACGAACACGCAAAGACCATGCACCAGCAAACTTTTCTTTATTGCGCAAAGTGGCTTTGAGCTCAATAAATCTTCATAAAGAGAAAAAAGTTACGCAAAAAGGGGCTAGGCGTAGAGCCATGATGCAACATCCCTATGCTATCATGATGCTTTTTGGAAAACAATTCAAGGAAATCTAGATGCGTTTGCCCTGTTCACGCAAATTTCAATTCTTGACAATCTCGCAAAACTGAGGCATGAGTCGTTGACATTTCGTACAACTTGCCGTGCTGGTATAGGAAGTGCCATAGTGCCTTGTCACGACTAAAACTGCACATTCAAATGCAAAATACTCGCTTACAAGAAAAATCACTCGGCAGCTGTTTTTACATACTAAACAGATGTTTTTTTGAAGGGGGGACCTGCCCGAAGGGTGCCGAAGGCATAGCCCTTAGGCGAGGAACGAGCCTTAGGGATACAGAGAGCAGAGCTGTGGGGGGAAACTTTTTTTCCCAAAAAAAGTTTCCCCCCACAAGCCTTTCAGAAAAAACACACTACTAGTATCAATCCTTTTAAAAGAAATCACAATATGCAAAAAAACGATGCCTTACGCAATGTGGCCATCATTGCCCACGTAGACCATGGAAAAACAACACTCGTAGACGCTCTTTTTCGACAAAGCGGTGTATTTCGTGCAGACCAACATGTTGATGACCGCGTCATGGACAGCATGGACCTTGAACGCGAGCGTGGTATCACCATCTCCGCAAAAAACTGTGCAATCTCTTATAATGGCGTGAAAATTAATATCATCGACACACCCGGACACGCCGACTTTGGTGGAGAAGTGGAACGCGCCCTTTCTATGGCCAGCGGAGCCATACTCCTTGTGGATGCCTCAGAAGGTCCCTTACCACAAACACGCTTCGTATTGCGTAAAACGCTTGAGGCCGGTTTGCCTGTCGTTGTTGTCATCAATAAAATTGACAGAAAGGACGCACGCCCACAAGAAGTACTCAACGAAATTTATGACCTCTTTATTGATCTTGACGCAAGCGAAGAACAATTAGATTTTCCCGTCCTCTATGCCATAGGACGCGCAGGCGTTGCCATGAAAAGCCTTGACGCACCCCAAGAAAACCTTGCGCCGCTTTTTGACGTCATCTTAAACGCTATTCCAGGACCTGCGCACAATCCCGAAGAACCCTTGCAAATGCTCGTCGCAGATCTTGACTATTCCGACTATCTCGGTCGACTCGCCGTAGGACGCATCATGCACGGACACGTCAACGCAAAAGACAACCTCGTATGCATGGGCGCTGCCGGAACACCAAAAAGCTTGCGCGTCACAAAATTACAAGTCTACCAAGGATTGAGACTTGTAGAAGTTGAAAGCGCTATGGCGGGTGATATCGCCGTGCTTGCAGGCATCGAAGATGTCACCATCGGCGACACCATCTGCACAAAGGAAGCCCCGCGCGCACTGCCACGCATCCGCGTCGATGAACCGACTGTCGCCATGCGCTTTGGCATAAATACCTCACCCCTCGCAGGACGCGAAGGAAAACTCGTACAAAGCCGCGTCATCGCTGAACGCCTGCAAAAAGAAGCCTTGCGAAATGTCGCCATCCGCATCGAAGAAACCGATGATCGCGACGCCTTCCTCGTCAAAGGACGCGGCGAATTTCAAATGGCTATCCTTATAGAAACCATGCGCCGCGAAGGATTCGAACTCTCCGTCGGACGCCCTGAAGTTATCCTCAAAAAATCGCCCGAAGGCGAAATACTCGAACCCATAGAACACCTCTATGTAGATTGTGACGAATACTTCATGGGCGCCGTCACAGAAAAACTCTCACAACGAAAAGGACGCATGCTCAATTGCAATAACGACAAAGGCGGAACAGGACGCGTACGCATGGAATTTTCTGTCCCATCACGCGGACTCATAGGCTATAGAGACGAATTTCTCACAGACACACGCGGCACAGGCATCATGAACTCCCTCCTCGAAGGCTATGCCCCATGGCGAGGCGACTTCCCTACCCGCTTCAGCGGCTCCATCGTCTCCGATCGCAACGGCAACGGCGTCCCATACGCACTCTTCAACCTCGAACCGCGAGGAACCCTCTTTCTCCCACCAGGAAAACCCGTCTACGAAGGCATGATCATCGGCGAACATAATCGCGATAATGACATAGACGTCAATCCCACAAAGGAAAAAAAACTCACAAATATGCGCGCTTCCGGAAAGGATGAAAATGTCATCCTCACACCCGTGCGACCCATGACCCTTGAATTTGCCCTGCACTTCGTCAAACAAGACGAAATCGTTGAAGTAACACCAGAATCCATCAGACTCAGAAAAAGTGTTCTTTCCGCTCAAAAACGCCACCAAATGGCCGGCGCAAAAAAGAAAGCCGCGGAGTAAATTATGCAAAACGAAGGGAATATTGCTATCATAGGCGGCGGACTTGCAGGCTGTGAATGTGCCATAACCTTGGCACGTGAGGGCATCTGTGTCGTGCTCTTCGAACAAAAACCGCACAACATGTCACCCGCACACACAGAATCCTTCCTGTCAGAACTCGTCTGCTCAAATTCCCTTCGTTCAAACGAACTCGCATCAGGGATTGGTCTACTAAAACAAGAAATGCGAGAACTTAACAGTCACTTCATGGAACATGCCGACGCCTGCGCCGTCCCCGCAGGCAAAGCACTCGCGGTCGACAGAACACTCTTTGCGCAATCCATAACAAATGCCATAGACTCACACCCACTTATCAGCGTAAAACGCCAACCCATCCAAAGCCTCGATGACCCCGCACTCAATACCTTCGATCACATCGTCATAGCCGCAGGCCCCATGGCCTCCGACACCCTCGCACAATCACTCAGCACACTCATAGAAAAGGCCACTGGCGAAAAACAGCTCTACTTCTACGACGCCATCGCACCCATCGTCAGCGCAGACTCACTCAACACAAATATTGTCTTTCGTGGTTCAAGATATCAAGAACCCGACGAAGGCGCACTCACAGGCGAATACCTCAACTGCCCCATGAATAAAGAAGAATACGAACGATTCTTCAACGCACTCATGAACGCAGAAAAAACACCCACGCGCGACTTCGAAAAAGAAATACACTTTGAAGGTTGCATGCCACTCGAAAGCCTCGCAGAACGAGGACCTCGCACACTCACCTTCGGTTCCCTCAAACCCGTAGGATTCACCGACCCACGCACCGGACACAGACCATGGGCTCTCCTACAACTACGCGCAGAAAATACCAACGAAAGCATGTATAACCTCGTCGGCTGCCAAACAAAACTCACATACAAAGCACAAGAACAGGTCTTCCGACTCGTGCCAGGCCTTGAAAATGCCGAA
Source organism: uncultured Desulfovibrionaceae bacterium (assembly GCA_964369615.1). Taxonomy (GTDB): domain Bacteria; phylum Desulfobacterota; class Desulfovibrionia; order Desulfovibrionales; family Desulfovibrionaceae; genus CAYJAD01. Next base: position 519 of record CAYJHT010000266.1, on the reverse strand, counting down.
TTTGTACGCTTCGGAAGCATGCACAGAAATACCTACGTCAACGCACCAAAAATCCTAGACAGCCAACTACGCCTCACCACACCAACAAGTACCACCGCCCAAATACGACTCGCAGGACAAATCACTGGCGTCGAAGGATACGTCGAATCAGCCGCCTGCGGACTCTGGGTCGCTATGCTCATCATCGCACAACTCAAAGGAAAAACACTCAAAACACCACCACCAGAAAGCGCCCTCGGAGCCATGCTCAAACACCTCACAACACCAGCAAAAAAATTCCAACCCTCAAACGCTCACTTCGGACTCATGCCCGATCTCAACGAAAGAGCAAAGAAAAAGGAACGCAAAGCACTCTACTCACAACGTGCCCGCGAAGCTTTTCACGCGTGGCATGCTGATATCTATTCCTAATTTTTGATTTTTTCTTTTTTTCTTTTTTTCTTTTTCTTTTTCTTTTTCTTTTCAATTTTCTTGGGGGGAAACTTTTTTTTAGGAAAAAAAAAGCTTTCCCCCCAAACC
>CAYJHT010000265.1:0-3976 GCA_964369615.1 uncultured Desulfovibrionaceae bacterium | reverse complement strand
CCCAAACCTCCCTTCAAAAAATATCTTTATTTAGAAACAGCCCCTAGGAAAAAATACACTATGCGTCTGTACATGCAAGTCGCCGGATGCGTACTTGTCGTAATTCTTTACGTGTTAGGAGCATGAGCTTTGTTTGGCGCAGAGCGTGTATGTCTTTTGCGTGAAAGACACCGGCTGCGGGGTCTTCTGCGGCAAGAAGTGTGCGCAGGGCTGCGTCATTTTCATCAAGCAAAGTATCAATGAGTGTTATCTCCGCTTCCAGTTCCGTCTTGGTCTGCGGCAATAATGCGTCGTCTGACAGGTTTGTCATGTTCTGGCTCCGTTACTTTAGGTTTGACGTCGGCAGGACAGGGCAAGGCATTATAGACTTGCCAGAAATGAGGATAAAGGCTTGTCATTATACCGGGGTTTGAGAGTTTTACGTGTTGTCGGGCAAAGGCACACAGGGCAAAGGCCATAGCCCATGCAGGGCTTGGTGCTGTCCAAATGGCAGGGCCTTCGTCTTGTATCACGTAGCGCGGTTCTGGTCGTTCATATGGTTCATTGTCGTAGCTATCATCCTCGTCCCCGTCAAAGCGCGTGTGCTCTCTTGGTTCGTCATAGACGGGAACTTTTTTAGGGATGGGGACACGGTGTTTTAGGATGCCGTCTTCGATAATTTCAAAGTCAAAATGTTGGAGGAATTGGATGACACTTTCAGGTGCTGCTTCAAGAATACTTTGCGGAAGACGACAGTGTTTTTGTCCGTGGAACGCGGGGATGAGTGTGCATGCAACGACCAGTGGCAAAAAGCGCAGATCAACTTCGCCGTCATCCCATATGGCGCTCATGTCGATGGATTTCTCTGTGGGTGCGCCACTGGCCTTTGCGATGACTGAAGAGGCATTGAGCTCGATGTAGAGGCCGCACTGGGCAAGGGTTGCTCCGAGGCGCTGTGAGAGAGCACATTTTGGCCAGATACCTTCAAGTTCCACTCGTCCGCCGAGCGATGTGGGTTGGGATGCGGCAAAGGGCCACGCGAGAATGTAAGGAGCAAGGGAGAGGTCCATCCCTACTTGAGGACTTGGCGGTGTGCTGATGGTGCTTGGGGTAAAGTGAAGCAGTGAGCCTTCTTGGCGTACTTTTGCACCACAGGCGATAAGGGTGCTCAAAGCCTCTTCTGCGATATTTTCTGCGTGCTGTTTGTCATAGGCAGACAGGTCAAAGCTGACAGCTTTGTCCCAGAAGGGCGCTGCCATGATGAGGCCAGTGATAGCGTCGGCGTCAAGGTTTGCAGGGATGATGATAGTATCTGGTAAGATACCTGAGCATTCAATGCGTAATGGGAAGCCGGTGCTTTTTGGTATTGCGTGGCTTAAGCGTGCGCCCAGCTGTGGCAAAAATTGTCGTAATATACTCATGTCTTTGAGTTTTAACGAGCTTTCACCGCTAAATTTTGCGCGAGTGACCTTGCCCACATAGTGACCAAGGAGCAGGTAGAAGTTGAGCAGGTCATCACCTACAAAAATAACTTTGTCAGGAAGTGAGAGGCCGCCTCCTTGACGAGCGAGCACGGTACCGTCTTCTTCCCATGCAAGAGATGTGGCGCATTGGTTAAACATTTTAACGCATTGGATAGTGGCATCGTTGAGCAAGGTGGGATGCATGCGGCATGCGGAGCCTGAGACGGCGGCAAGAGCAAGGAAGAGCCTTGTTCTGCGACATGCGAGCGGCGCCTGCATTTTGACATCCATAGGTTTTTGTGAGGGGGCAAGATTAAAGCCTTGCCTTTCCTTTGTTTCGCCTGCTACGGGCTTTGGGGAGAATTGTAGCTCTTGCAGGAGTGAGAAGAGTTGTTTTATGATTCGTGGGTCTCGGCTCATGGATGTAGATTGTTTTTCCCACGCGGTGCGTAGTTCTTTTTCTTCCTTGGGGTCAAGGTAGCCGTTGCGCGCTTTCATCTTTTCAAGGATATTGCAGCGGCGGGCGAGCATTTTTAAGAGGTCGCGATCCATCTCCATGATGGTTTCACGCAAAGGGGGGCGCTTGTTGAAGCGCTTTGTGGTGTCATCGTGCATAGAAAATCCATATATAATGTTGATGGGCGTTGATGTAGCGTAAAAATCATCGTCTGGCAAGTCATAAAAAGGGTGCTGATGAGTATTGGAAGGAGTTTTAAGGAAAGAAAAAAAGGCGAATTTTGAAAATAATTCTGTAAAATTGGTAAGATAGGATTTTGTAAGTGAATAAAATGTTGAGTAGAAGTATTTTTTTCAAAAAAAATTAATTTTTCACTAGACGAGAGCTGTAAATTTTGGTACTTAAGTTCATCGAGAGAACGGCTTGTGAAAAAAATCTCATTTCACAGCTTGACTATTGCCTCATGCTTTGTTATCTTGCTTTCACATGATGAGTGGAAAGTTGGTAAGGCTCATAAAAGGCTGGATTTTTCAGTCTTTTTAGGCACTGCCAGTAGGTTTTTATGATCAGCTGGAATACCATTAACACTATTGAAAACAATTTAAGGTTGGAGGATACGTATGCCGACTTTTGTCGATCCGTCCAAATGCGACGGCTGTAAGGGTGGCGAGAAGACCGCCTGTATGTACATTTGCCCCAACGACCTCATGATCCTCGACCCTGAGGAAATGAAGGCCTTTAACCAAGAACCTGATGCATGCTGGGAATGCTATTCCTGTGTGAAAATCTGCCCCCAAGGCGCCATCACTGCACGTCCATATGCTGACTTTGCACCAATGGGTGGTACCTGTATTCCAATGCGTTCCGCTGACTCCATCATGTGGACAATTAAGTTCCGTAATGGCAATGTGAAGCGCTTTAAGTTCCCCATTCGCACTACTCCTGAAGGCTCTATCAAGCCTTTCGAAGGTCATCCAGAGCCAACAGATTTGGAAAACGAACTTCTGTTCACCGAAACTGCTTTGGTTGTGCCCAAGGAAGCTCTCGGCAAGAAATTTGAAATTGCCGAAGCCGATAAGTCTGCTATCGAAATGGAACACGGCCGCTAGGCTGCTGCCCCAAAAAGTGCGAAAGGAGAAATTGTTATGCCAGTGATTCCTATTAAGGAAAGTGTTAGAGGTGTTGCCATCGCCGAACCTGTTGTGAAAGAACACCAGGTTGACCTGCTTATGGTAGGTGGCGGCATGGGATGCTGCGGCACAGCTTTTGAAGCTGTACGCTGGGCTGATAAATATGCCCCCGATCTGAAAATCATGTTGTGCGACAAAGCTACCCTTGAGCGTTCCGGCGCTGTTGCTCAGGGTCTTTCCGCCATCAATACCTATCTTGGCAAGAACGACGCCGATGACTATGTACGCATGGTGCGTACAGACCTCATGGGTCTTGTTCGCGAAGACCTTATTTTTGACCTTGGTCGTCACGTTGACGACTCCGTGCACCTCTTTGAAGATTGGGGTCTGCCCTGCTGGATCAAAGACGAGCATGGTCACAACCTTGATGGCGCCGCTGCAAAAGCTGCTGGCAAAAGCCTTCGCAATGGGGATGACCCAGTGCGTTCCGGCCGCTGGCAGATCATGATCAACGGTGAATCTTACAAGTGCATCGTGGCTGAAGCTGCAAAAAATGCCCTTGGTGAAGAGCGCATCATGGAGCGTATCTTTATCGTGAAGCTCTTGCTCAGCGATAAAATCGAAAACCGCATCGCTGGCGCTGTAGGCTTCAACCTGCGCGACAACGAAGTGCACATCTTCAAAACCAATGCTATGATCGTTGCCGCTGGCGGCGCTGTGAACGTGTATCGTCCACGCTCCACCGGTGAAGGTCTTGGCCGCGCATGGTATCCTGTATGGAACTCCGGTTCTACCTACACCATGTGTGCACAAGTTGGTGCTGAAATGACCATGATGGAAAACCGTTTCGTGCCTGCACGTTTCAAAGACGGTTACGGCCCAGTAGGTGCATGGTTCTTGCTCTTTAAAGCAAAAGCCACCAACGCCAAAGGCGAAGACTACTGCGT
>CAYJHT010000264.1:0-4016 GCA_964369615.1 uncultured Desulfovibrionaceae bacterium | reverse complement strand
ACAATAACAAATAACTCATTAAAGATATGTTCTATTCATATGTATACATGCTTTTCACATGCTTTTCCATTCCTTTATGAGAGCCAGTGCGTCTTCTGCGCCGAGGGTATTTGTGTCGCATGCTTGAAGCGCGCGTAAGACGGGGTGCTGTGGCTGTTTTTTGAGGGATTTATTGTTTGCGGGTGGTATAAAGCCCGGTAAAAGATTTGCTTGCACAGTGAGTGCCGGTTGTGTTTTGCGATTGTTTTCAAGCTCTGCAAGAATTTCCCGTGCGCGTTGGACTACGGGCATGGGGACGCCAGCAAGGCGTGCTACTTCAACGCCATAGCTCCTATCAGAAGGGCCGGGCATGAGGCGGTGTAGGAAGATCACTTGTCCGGCGTGTTCGCAGATAGCAATATTCATGGTAAATACGCGGGCAAGCGCGCCTTCAAGTGCTGTGAGCTCGTGATAATGGGTGGCAAAAAGAGTTCTGATGGTACCTTGAGCGCGTTTACAAAGATCTTCTACGACAGCCCATGCAAGCGCAAGGCCGTCATAGGTGCTGGTACCGCGTCCGATCTCATCTAGTATGACAAGGCTTTTCTTGGTGGATTGGCGCAATATGCGCGCTGTTTCCATCATTTCTACCATGAAGGTACTTTGACCGCCGGCGAGGTTGTCAGATGCGCCCACACGAGAAAAAATCCTGTCTACAGTTCCCATGCGCACGAGGCTTGCGGGCACGTAGGAGCCCATTTGTGCCAAGAGACAAATGATGGCTGTTTGGCGTAATATGGTGGATTTGCCTGCCATATTGGGACCTGTGAGCAAGCAGAGACGACGTCTTTCGTCAAAGGAGAAATCATTGGCGACAAAGTTTGCGCTGCCGATGATGTCCTCTACGACTGGATGACGGCCTTCTCGGATATGTAAATCGTGCCCATCTTCAAATTGTGGTGCTGACCACGCATTTTGCTGTGCGACATGGCTTAGGCATTGCCAGTAATCAAGTTGCGCGATACTGCATGCGCTAAAAAGGAGCCTTTGTCGTTCAAGGGTCATTTTTTCGCGAATTTCTTGGAAGAGTTCGTATTCGAGAGATTTACGCTTGTCGGCTGCGTGCAAAATTTGCTCTTCAAGTTCTTTAAGAGCTTCTGTGGTGAATCGTTCGGCATTGGCAAGGCTTTGCCTGCGCATGAAATAGTCTGGAATATCGCTGTTTTGAACGGATCTTGAAAGCTCAAAATAGTAGCCAAACACGCGATTAAAGCCTAATTTGAGCTTGGGAAGTCCCGTTCTTGCTTGTTCTTCTGCCAGCATTTCTTGAAGCTTTTGTTCACCGTGTTCTACAAGGTCTAGAAGGGCATCGAGTTCGGCATGGTAGCCGTGTTTGAAGAGCCCTCCGTCGGTGATGGTATTGGGTGGCGAATCCACAAAGGCGACGTTGAGGAGTGTTGCGCAGTCTTCGAGGTTGTCCCAATGCTGCACAAGTTTGACAAGGCCGACGGGGAGTGTATCGATATTTTTTTGTAATGTAGTGACAACGTGGGGTAGAGCAGTGAGGCTGTTGCGTAAGGCGATATAGTCGCGCGGCATAGCGCGTCCTAGATGAATGCGAGTGGAGATGCGTTCAAGGTCAAGAATATTTTTTAGAGCCTCGCGTAATTCACATAATATATCAGTGTTTTTATAGAAGAATGTGACAGCATCTTGGTGTTGCATAATATCTTCAGCCTCTCGCCATGGATGTCGGAGACGTTCTTCGAGGAGACGTCCGCCCATGGGGCTTAGGCAGTGATCAAGAATATGCCACAAGGTGCCGACGCCCTTACGTCCGTTAAGGCGTACAAAAATTTCGAGATTGCGCTCTGTGAGTTCGTCAATGAGTAAGTGTTTGCTTAAATCAAGGGGGGTGAAGGCTTGGAGATGTCGAATATCGCAGCGCTGTATTTGTTGGAGATACACAAGGAGCGCGCCGCAAGCGCGCACAAGTTCTGGCTTGTTGTGGAGGCCGAGGGCGGCCAGTTCTTGAACGCCTTGGGCTTCTTGAATGAGGCGTACTGCGGTATCTTGTTCAAAATGACTTCGCACAGCGACACGGATGACTTGCACGCCTTCAAGCAGGATGTTTTTCGGGATATCAATGGAATCTGGGAGTAAGAGTTCGCGTGGTGCTATTTTTTGCACCCATTGCCACAATTCTGCATTTTTTTTATTGGCGAGTCCTGTCCATGTGCCCGTGGAGACGTCTACGAAGGCAAAAGCGCCACCTTCAACACCGTCTGCAAGATAGAGTGCAGCTAAATAATTGTGTTCTTTTGCTTCAAGATTATCGTCTTCAACAACAGTGCCGGGAGTCATGACTTGTGTCACTTCGCGTTTGACAATGCCCTTTGCGGCCTTTGGGTCTTCGACTTGGTCGCAAACAGCGACGTGGAAGCCCTTTGTGACGAGTTGGCTCATATAGTTTTTTGCCGTGTGCCACGGGACACCACACATGGGGACGGGAGAGTCGCTGTCTTTATGGCGACTTGTGAGTGCAATTTGAAGCTCACGCGCTGCAACAACTGCGTCTTCAAAGAAAAGTTCGTAAAAATCTCCCATGCGATAGAAGAGTAAGCAGTCAGTGTACTGTGCTTTGATGGCGTGATATTGGGCAAACATGGGGGTCATTTTTGGACCTGTGCCGGAGTGTGTGGGTGTATCCACAGAAGTGTTCTTGTCGGGTGCAGTTTTAAGACTGTTTTTTTTGGGGGCAGGCATGGCATGATCTCCTAAAAAGAAAAGCGCACTTCCCGCATACTGGTGACATGGGAAGTGCGCTTATAAAAAGTGTCTTACACTTGCTTGTCGGGGTCTGGTGCTTTTACATCATAGGCAGTGTTTTGCTCATTGGCGGTCTTACTCTCTGCATCTTGGGCATTTTCATCATTTTGCGCTACAGATTTTACATCGTTTTCTTTGTTTTTACGACTAAAGAATCCGCCGGATTTTACAGGCTCAGACTCTGGTTGTGGTGCATATTCGAGTACAGTTTGTTCCAATGCAAGTCTTTCTTCTGCGGCTTTTTCTTGTGCATTTTTAAGTACAAGCACTTCTTTTTCAAGGGATTTTACTCGCCAAGAAGCACGCATGTGCTTGGCGGAGAGGTGCATTTTATCCCATATCAAAGCCAAGACAGCAAGGACGGCACCTGTCACGAAGGCAGCCAATACCAAGAAATAGAAAGGAAGTGGAATGGATTTCATGGGTTCAATGAAGAACAAATTCAGGTGGAGTTCCATTTCAGTGGAAAGTACGGCCTGATTTTGGAAGAAAAACACCATGCTTAAAAAGAAAAGAACAATAAGCAATAATACCTTTAAATAACGCATACCATGGCCTCCTCATGCTTTCAGGGAAAGTCTTTCGAAATAGGGTTGTAGTGCAGTATATGTGGCGTCAAGGTGCTCGGGCACCACGCGCACTTCGTCCATAACAGCCATAAAGGATGAATCACCGTTCCAACGTGGCACGAGATGAAAATGCAGATGCTCGCGTATGCCTGCGCCTGCAGCTTCGCCTATATTAAGGCCAATGTTGATGCCTTGACACTGGAATCGCTCTTGCAAAATACGCGTACATGTTTGCAAAAGCTCCATTATTTCATGGGCTTCATCGGCGTATAATTGTGTGAAGTCCATAAGGTGCCTGTAAGGTGTCACCATGAGATGTCCGTTACTATAAGGGTATTTATTCATGATGACAAAGCAATGCGCGCCTCGATAAAGTACAAGTCTTTGTCGGTCTTCATCTCTTTCTTTTGGTAAGCAAAAAACACAAGAGTCTGGCTTTTCACCCAAAATATAGGATAAACGCCACGGCGCCCACAAAACTTTCATGCGTACATACCCCTTTTTCTTCGATAAAAAAATCACTCAGGAACATGTACATCTTTTTTCATTCATAATCAAGCCTAAAATACATATTAAATGTATGCACACACGTCATTCTAATTTGTTTTTTTGTGGGGGAGGAAGGGGGAAACTTTTGCT
>CAYJHT010000263.1:0-4059 GCA_964369615.1 uncultured Desulfovibrionaceae bacterium | reverse complement strand
AAGGGGCACACGACCAAGTTTTTATGCACTGGTGGATTGCCTTCTTGCCTTACCACACGGAACATGGGCGTGTACGCGGCTGGGAAAATACGGTTACGACGATGAGGGGATTACTCCAGTGGGGATCGTGTATGGTGTGACTGTTTCCGCGATGGTATAGGCTGATGTGGGATGGGGGGGATCACCACAATCGCATGCATGACAGTGCACATTGAATATACATCCACCGTTGCTTTGCGGGCTGTTGAGTTTTTTGTGTAAATTCATCATCTTACATCTCTATAGCGCCGTAATTGAAACGGATAAAAAAAAATTCGTAAAAAAGTCTTGTATGTTTTTCTTTTTAGCCCTATTATGAAGGACAGGGCACATGAAGACCATATCGAAAGTTGCTTGCAGCTGGTGAGTAAGGTTGTGTAGTGCCCCCCCTATCAACACGCTAGTTGCGTGATTATCTAAGGTTACCACACACAGTAAGTCGTTACCACACACACAGTAAGTCGTTACCACACACACAGTAAGTCGTTACCACACAGTAAGCCCCTTTACCGTACAGTAAATCTTCGAGATTGTATAATAATGCTGATAGTAGGTGAAGCAGTTCAATGTTGAGAATTGGCTGTTTTTACCTTGAGATATATTCTGCGTGAAGGATGCTTTATGCCAAATACTTGCCGTAATTACTCCTTTCGTATACAAGACCGCTTGTGCCCTCTCGCAGGGACTATTCCACTAAAAGATGAAATGATAAAGTATGTTGAACAGTTATACGTGCAATAAGCATTGAACCTTACATTGGAGGACCAATGAAAAACATAACAAGTGTTGCATGTCCTGTAGATGACCTTATAGGCATTTTGGCGGCGACTTTGCCAGATCAATTTCTTGGCAAATGCCTTGACCAACTGAGCAATGGTATATTGCGTTGGCGGACGATCCAAAACATGCGCTCGCGCAAGGAAATCCCTGCAGAGTGCTTTGTTAAGATAAGTTCCCGAAAAGTCGCGATATTGCGTGAACCATTTTTGAAATGGTTCGCAAGCACTATACCAACCTTAAATGACTGATATATATAGGAAAGAGTTATGAGTGTCAAGAAACACTCTATCTTGTTCCTGCGCTATCCATAGAAAGCGAGCAAGGTGTCGCATTTTAATGCCATGCCTTGCCGCTTGGGTAGGTAATACGCACTGTGAACATTCGACCAAACCAGTTTTTCAGAAGGATGAAGAACAACAATCGTAAAACTTTCATACAAGGAGCGCATTATGCGAAATGACTATATAGAAAATTGTAATCCCAACGACTTACTGGCAATCCGTGGGTCATCTGCCCTCACACCGCTAGAAGATACGCTCAGAGAGGGAAAATTATTCACGGAACAGGGCGATATACAGGAAGTCTTTTGTAAGATGACGACTTTTGTACAAAACCAGGCACATAATGGAGTTTGTATCCTTGCAGAAGAGGTAGCGCACTCTATGCCTAATGCAGAGTTTGTAACAGCTACTTTTGACTGCACGTTGCATGGTGTAAGGATGGGGGCAACTGCTACAATAGGTCTCAACAGAAAATAACAGCAAGGGTGCGCTATAATAAGATAAAATTATAGCGCACTCACCCCTCTAACCAAAAGAGTGAAGGATGAAGAATATGTCCACTTATAACAAAGATATATCACGATGGTTGTCTTCACCAGAGGAAAATAAAAGGTTCAGAACTTCAGCCGAGGAAAATAAAAGATTCAGAACTTCAGCCGAGGAAAATAAAAGATTCAGAACTTCAGCCGAGGAAAATAAAAGGTTCAGAACTTCAGCAGAGGAAAATGCGGATTTCAACACTGCGCCTAAACGACACATCAAAGACGCACAAGGTACACACGAAAGATTGACGGCAATAGAAGGACCCACATCACAGAGCTATGATGTTGAAGCGCTACCAATAGACAGAACACGGCAAACGCTACAACAACCATTCGTCGCCGCCTCTCAGATGCGGTACTCCCCCTCCTTTCTTGCACCTACCAATGTCAATCTGCACCTAATTGATAGGCTAACATCTCGTCTACCTACAAGTGAACTTTATCGAGCACCGCAGTACTATGACACTCAGAAGACGCTTCAAGTCATCAACAAAACAAGTGAATTTTTTGTAAATGAGTACAGCAAGTTTACTCGTGAGTATTTGAAAATGATGTTTAATATTTGGTCACTCACGGGCATAGGGCTTGAACGCCTACTGCAAGCTATTCTCAATGGAAACTCTCAAGGGTATGTCAAATCGAATAATTTGCAAGTCAAAAACAGCAATGACCAAATATTTTGGGAGTATGAAAACAATTACACGAGCTATATTGGTCATGATGCCGTTTCTCTGTTTGCATTTTTGACAAATACAACATACCTAAGGGCTCTTGTATTAATTTTTGAACATTTGGATGCTCACGAGTACGAGAACAGTTTTGCAGCACCCAATAAAAAATCGTTTTGGGAAGTGGAAGAACACCCTTTGTGCCATGTACGCCTTCAAGATTGCGAAGAATATTTTTTTAGTATATTTCAAGCGACTTGTTACAATACTGCTAGTGGTATGGGTATTCCTAGCTCTCTTCATTTCTCTTTCTCACTAGGCAATGGTGACTTGGTGTGTTTGCCATTCACGCTCTGGAAGAGCACGAAAACAGGTAAATTACGGTGGTTCCAAAAATCTGCACCAAATCCGGAGATGATGGCGATAGAAAGCAAGACCGAAAGCACCCACGACCTTTCACATCTTATCAGGAGACCAGGTCAAAGAAATGAGCGAAGCCATGACGTGCGCCAAGTATTTTTAGAGCCAATCATAAAAGCTGGTACGGAGACGTGGATTTACGGTCCAGAAAAATCTTTTAAAAGTTTTTTTGCAAGAACACTCGCACATGCACTTGCAAATGGTGGTGAATTATGGGGACGATTTGATGCGCCAAAACGGCTGCGTGTTTTTTATTTTGATTTTGAGCTGCTTGACGATGAGTTTGAGAAATACATAGAGCTAGAGCTGAACGGATTAGGCTATGCGAATGGTCAACAGTTCACGAGCTTACATGCCAGGGATCCTGATAACCCTTCTTGGACAATAGACTTCTCTGACCCATCTTGGAAAACCGTCCTGGAAAAAGAGATAGAAAAAAGCGATGTTATAATTTTTGATCCGTATTATAAGATGCTGGAAAATCAGAGCGAATCTTTTAATATATTTGACTTTATGCTTCGCTGGAAACAAAAAGGAAAAGCATTTATTGTCGTTGACCATGCAAACGGAGAAGGTGAGTTACAGGGCACTAGAGACAAGCGCAGAAACACGGATTTACTTATAAATATTAGCAGAATACCTGATGGTACTGTGCAGGTATCAATCCCCATTGCTCGCTATCTTGCTCCAGAGGATTGTAAACCGCTACACTTAAAACCAAACTTTGAGGATGATAAATTTTTCTTTTCACTTTGTGAAACGAAAGATGAGCCCCTCACAGTATCCGGTGAGCGCAAACGCATCATGCTTGCTCACATTTTGAAAAATCAGCACAAGCTAAAACCCAAGGGGGATTTAGACGAACTATTTGGCTGGGGAGGTAGCACAATTTATGAGTGGCTCAAAGTTGCGGATATGGGAAACTGGACAGAACAGGAAGCAAAACAATATGCAACGTATGGAGCAATGCCCCTTGAGCAGTTAAAGACTGAGGCAATGAGGCTCAAAAAACAACCGTAACTACGCTGGAATTTTCCAACATTACACCCGACCCCTTGGAATGTTTTTTCAGTATTATTTCAAGTGTTTGTGTTTTTATTCCGAGATTCCAGGCTTTCCAAAAACCCCTCTATATGCACGAGAGAAGGTGGCATCACCTCTCGTGTGACGAACAAATACCAAGATAGGCTGTCTCTTTTGAGGCGGCCTATTTTTTGTGACTCTTAAGTTGTCATTTGCACAGTGCCACTGGCAAAGCGTCCCACGCCGACGTGTATTTGGGCGATAAAAATTGTTGTCGCATACGCCACAAAGCATCTTCACGCACGC
>CAYJHT010000262.1:0-4059 GCA_964369615.1 uncultured Desulfovibrionaceae bacterium | reverse complement strand
GGAGCATGTCAGACGATGACCGCGCGGCTGTGAAAACGACAAAATGGACAAAAAACAAACGAGAATAACATGATATCTCACAAGCCTTTTCTTGACAAAGATACAAAGCCCGTTTACTCTGCGCTCATTCGTCATCATGGTGCCCGTGGGGCTTTATTGGGAATCTTGTGAAAATCAAGAGCGGACCCGCCGCCGTAACATCTACATACTTTTTTTCCCGACGTGCATAGAGTATCTGCGTTGCGTGTGCCACTGGAAACGGGAAGGCCGAAAAAAAGGGATGAAGTCGGAAGACCAGCCATGATTAGGCTGCGTGTGTGCGCAAGGCCGCCAGCAACGGGATTTTGCTGCGGAGGCAAAAAAACGTGTCCTCCTTTCTCCAAAGCTTTGACGCAAAGGTGAAAGGATTTTTTTATGGATAACCAGAAAACTATGCCCCATGTCGACCGACCAGATCGCCTCACACATCTGCCCCATTTGAGCCTCTTAGCGCTCCTGTGGCTCTGCTCCATTCCCTTGGCCTGCCTGCCCGGTCCTATGGAACTTTCTTTTATGGACGTTGCGCACCTTCTCGGAGTTTTTGTGCATATCCTGCCCGCCGAAACGCTGCCACAGCATCTGAACGCTACAGACCTGCTTGTCGTCGGAGAATTACGCTTCGCACGCGCTATCCTTGCCCTTTTGTGCGGCGGCGGACTCGCACTTGCAGGCGTGACCCTCCAAGGGGTGCTGCGTAATCCCTTGGCAGACCCCTTCACCTTAGGTATCTCTGCCGGCGCCGCTTGCGGTGCGAGTATCGCCATAACCTATGGCGCCACACTCACATCGCTGCTCGGCGCACTCGGTTTTCTTATTGTTCCTATGGGCGGCATTATCACCGCCTCCGCCTTTATAGGCGCACTCCTTGCACTCGCTTTGGCTCTTATTCTCGGACATGTCAGCTTTTCGCCATCCCTCGTAGGCACACGCCAAGGACTCCAACGAGAAAGCGTTATCCTTGCAGGCATTGCTGTCTCCACCTTCCTTGGCGCCATAGTCACACTCATAAAAGCGCTCCACGAAGAATCCGTCACCAGCATTGTCTTTTGGATCATGGGCTCCTTTCAAGGCGTCACATGGACAAGTGTACCTGTAGCACTCATCCCCATCATGATAGGCAGTACGCTCATCGCCCTTCATTGGCGTGATTTAGATGTCCTTGCCCTCGGTCAGCGTCAAGCGCTGCATCTTGGCATGGCTGTGGGACGTATACGCTTTATTCTTCTGCTCGGCGCAAGCTGCATGGCCGCAGGCTGTGTCGCCGTGGCAGGCATCATAGCCTTTGTGGGCCTCGTCGTTCCGCATATATTACGCCTGTGGCTTGGCAGTGCCCACGGCCCTCTCCTCATAGGCGCATACTTTGGCGGCGGGCTCCTCCTTCTCTGGGCAGACGTCGTTGCACGCACACTCCTGTCAGATGGTCAAGAATTGCCTGTCGGCGTTGTTATGGCTCTGCTTGGCGGCCCTTTCTTTGCACTCCTCGTACAACAAAGACGAGGCCTGTCATGAACACTGCTGCCCTTCATTGCACACATATAGACGCGGGCTATCATAAAACACGCGTCCTGCATCGCGTCAATTTCACCGCGCATGCGGGCGAATGCGTCGCCGTCCTAGGTCCCAATGGCAGCGGAAAGAGCACCTTGCTTAATACCTTAAGCGGCGCACTCATCCCGTGGTCTGGACACATCTTTCTCCAAAATATTCCCCTAGCCACCCTTGCACCGCGCATGCGCGCACAGCACATGGCTGTCGTCCCGCAAAAACTTGACGGCCTTCCCACCATGAAGGTCTGGGACATGGTTCTCCTTGGTCGCTATCCGCATAAACATTGGTGGGGACTGTATCGTGAAAGCGACTATACAGCCGCTGAAAGCGCGCTCGCAGACGTCGACGCACTGACATTGCGTCATAAATTCTTACACGAACTCTCCGGCGGAGAATTGCAACGCGTCCTCCTTGCCCGCGCGCTCGCGCAAGAAACACATATACTCCTTCTCGACGAACTGTCCTCCGGCCTTGATATGGCACGCATGGCAGAACTCTTTAATATACTTGACGCTAAACGCCGTGCCGGCGCCTGTATCGTCAGCGTCATGCACGATATCAATATGGCGGCACTCTATGCCACGCGACTCGTGGGATTGTGCGACGGACACATCCTCTTTGACGGCGCTGTCCACGATGTTTTTACAGAAAACAACTTGCGCGCACTCTACAAAAGCCCCCTACACGTCTTCAAACATCCTACCCTTAACGTGCCACAAGCCTGTCCCAGTCGTATTCAAAGAGAAAAAAATATATGCACAAAATAAAGGAAGAAAAATAATGCCTAAAAATTGCCTCAAAACCCTCATCTGCCTCTGCCTTTTCACTCTGCTTGCCCCGTGCGCACCCGCTGATGCCGCGCAAAACACTATCGCCAAACACCTCGGCATCGAAGTCGTCGAAGAAGACAAAGCAGAAACAGAAGCGACAGCTCCAATGCCTTCAGACGGTAAAATTCGTATCACTGACGATACAGGGCACGAACTTATTTTTGACGCACCTGTCACGCGTGTCGTTGCTCTCTACGGCGCACTCAACGAACTGCTTCTCGCCCTCGGCCTTGACCATATTATCGTAGGGCGCACAGCCGCAGACAAACATCTCACCGCCCTGCAATCCCTGCCCGTTGTCGGCACACATATGCGCCCAAACTTAGAACGCATCCTTTCACTCAAGCCCGATGTCATCCTCCAATTTCTCGGACGTAAGGAAGCCGAAACCCTCGGCCTTGGACTGCGTAAGCTTGGCGTGCCTGTTATATTTTTTAAGCTCGAAACGTTTGACGATATGTTCCGCGCTCTCGAACTTCTTGGCACAATTGCCGGAAGCGATAAGAGCGCACGCGCACTCATAAAACAATACAGAGATCGCCTTGGCGACCTCAATAATGCCCTCCTCGATGTACGACGTGTGCCTGTTATCTACGAAGTGCGCTATCCGCATCTTCTTGTGGCTGCCAAAGAATCCATCATCAATAATATCATCCTCCTTGCCGGTGGGCGTAATATTATCACAGCGCCTACAAAAATCATCCGTCTTGATGAAGAATACCTCATCAATCACAATCCAGAAGCCTATATCATCCAACAAGGCCCCATGAATCCCAAACCTAAGCCTATAGAAGAACGTAGCCACTACAGCACCATTCAAGCCGTAAGAAATGGACGCGTCCTTATAGTAGACGAACTCGCCTTCGCGCGACCCGGCCCGCGCGCCATTGATTCCGCCGAAATGCTCGCGCGCTGGCTGCATCCCGAAATAGATTTCGATCTCTTAAAAGAAGCGCAATAAGATAACACAAAAAAGGATTATATATGTACGGAACACTTTACGGCGTGGGCGTAGGCCCCGGCGCACCTGACTTACTCACACTGCGTGCGGCGCGTCTCTTGCAAGACGTTCCCGTCATCTTAGCCGCCGCCTCTCCGCGCAATACTTACTCTACCGCACTTGATATCGCCGCGCCTCATATAAACCCAAACGCGCGTATCGTCCGCCTCGAATTTCCCATGACACGCGACACTCAAACACTGCAAAATGCATGGCAACACGCCGCACAGACCACAAAGGAAATTCTCAAAAAAGGCGAAAATGCCGCCTTCCTTACACTCGGAGATCCACTCATCTACAGCACTTTCACCTATCTTTTGCGCACATTACGTGAAATAGAAGCACACATCCCCATAGAAATCATCCCAGGCATCACCTCATTTCAAGCCGCCGCCGCACACACAGGCACCACCCTGTGCGAAGCGCACGAAAACCTCTGCATCTTGCCGGGCATCAATACCAAGGATGCGCTTGAAAGCCTGCTCGCCAACTGTGACAATGCTGTCATCCTTAAAGCCTATAAGAATTTTCCGGCTATCAAGGAAGCGCTCCACAACACCCATCTTTTAGAAAAATCTCTCCTCGCCTCCCACGTAGGGCAAGCAAAAGAAAGTTTTATCCATGACATGACGCACATAAACG
>CAYJHT010000261.1:0-4090 GCA_964369615.1 uncultured Desulfovibrionaceae bacterium | reverse complement strand
GAGATGAGCTTGACGCAGTTAAAGGACAAAAAGGCATTAAATCAGCGTTTCCTTAAGAATAAGTCACAATTATTTATGAGGCTAATATGGCAAAATCACTTTGTATTATTCATGCGAACTGCCAAGGAGATGGTTTAAAGCAACTCCTCCTTAAAACACCTCGCTTTTCAAAACTTTTTGACGTAGTCAAGTATACAAACTTCCAAAAAGAAAATATTCCACCTGAATACTTGGAAAAATGTGCCCTTTTCCTCTATCAGCACATAGGAGATCATTGGGGCGACATTGCATCACAGGCATTATTACAAAAACTCCCTCCTAAGGCTGTTCGCATATCCCTTCCAAATATGTATTTTACCGGCTACTGGCCGCTTTTTGTTAAAGACGAACAGACGGAAATTTCATTTGGAGATATACTCTTGGAGCGCTTGATTCATGCCAAGCTTTCTCACGGCGAAATTAAGCATATATACCTAAAAGGGAACCTCTGCGCTAAATATGATTTAGATGCATTATGCGCAGCCTCGCGGAAAAAAGAAGAAGCTAAAGAGGCTATGCAAGACGTTAAGACCCTTCACCTTATAGATACTTATTGGCGGGATGAGCAGCTTTTTTATACGATCAACCATCCAAGAGCGCGACTACAGCTACACGTTGCGAACAGTGTCTTGAATCTTTTGGGTCTTGGGAAACTTTTGGACACAACATCTAAAGAATTTTCAGACTTTGAAGAAGAATTTGAATTGCCTATCCACCCTCAAGTGGGTCAATATTATGCTCTGCCCTTTGCATCGCAGAAAAGGCAATACAACATCATCAACGTCACTATGCCTTTTGACCAATATGTTGATACATATATTAGCTATTACAATCAAAACCCCCTTTATAAAGTCAATGATTTTGTCCTCTACCTTGAACTTTTAACACAAAAAATGCAGAAAAATGCCAAAAAACACTAAAATTCTTTGCGTGCGTGCCTCAGGTGGTCTTGCCAACCGTCTCCTTGCCCTTGCGGGAGGTATTGCCTATGCCCTACTCACTGAAAGGAACTTGTGCGTAGACTGGCGCGACGGCCTCTATTCTGATGATGCAAGCAATGTCTTCCCTCTCTGGTTCGAAATCAATGATATCGAAACTTGCACGTGTGAAGAAAGCATCACAGCATCCAAAAACGGCGCTTCGCTCACTCCACACTTTTGGAAGACATGGCTTTCTGAGCCGGTGGCCGTTGAATATCTCTTTGAAGGCAACAGCCATATGACGCCGGAGTCATATGTGCTGAGCAGTATTGATACATCTAATCTTTGCGTGCCAGATGATATTGCCGTCTATTGGCACTGGAGTGCGAAAGCGGCGGTAGATCTTGCCCCTTTACTCAGAAAAAAGGTGCCGGCACTTGCGCATGTCACTGATACTGCCATGCCGGCTGCTATCCTTAATATATATGTCTCGCCAACTGCCTCTCTCCGCGACGAAGCCAACACATTTTTCGACCAGCATTTTTCAAAGGCGCCAGTGGGCATTCACATTCGTCATTCCGACTTGCAAAGCCCCTTGCCTCGCATGCTACAAAAACTCCAAGAAATCGCCTCGGCCAATGATAATGTCTTTCTTTGTACGGACAATGAGCACGTAGAAAATATGGTACGCCGACTCTTCCCCCATGTTGTCACGCAAAAAAAAATCTATCAAGGTACCGGCGTCCCACTGCATAGCTATGTTCCCGGCATAAGTAATGTGCAAAAGGGACGTGAGGCGCTCCTTGATATGCTCGTCCTTGCAAAGTGCGCACACATTATACACTATGCCCCCTCCACATTCGCGACAATTCCTGCCTTCTGGTCGCAGTTACCGCAAGACTGTATTCACAGCGTAGAGTGAGTATTGCACTATGATTGAATTGCATGCATCAAGGCAGCGTGTACATATACGCCTAAGAGCACTTACCTTGGGAAGAGATGTGTGCATCATCATTGACGGAGGCGACAAAGCACACATAGGCGCCGTAAGCCTCAGAGCACACGAATGCAAAACACAAACACTCTGCCTGAAGGGGCACAAAGAAGACGTGATTACTGCGCGCGTCGCAAAAAACGTGCATCTTGAGCTTAAGTGCGCCGTCACATGTCTTTGCGGCATACACATTCAAAACATCTCAAAAGAAGAAATCGACCTCGTCTTCTTGCTTGTTGATGAACTTGTCAAGAAGGCCATATCCATGCATAAGGAAATGCACACATGATAGATTTAAAATATATTGAGCAATTAGAGGAATATATCCGTTCGGGCGCCTTAGAAGACAACTTTCTTTATTCACCTGAGGAAAGGCGTCATGAAATTCTCGAATTTTTGGAAAAACTCATGGATGTCGCAGACCTTGCTGACGAAACCGTCACAAAAATTATTTTCAAGGGACGCTTTGACAGCACAAGCATACCTCCTGAAACAAATAACTGAACTGGCATGGCGTACAAATTTTCTCCTCCCTGCGCGTGATTTGACGGTATCCATCAAAAAATTTGTACGCCGCGAAAAAAAGCCTTCTTTACAGATAATACACTATACTTGCACATTATTTTAAAACCGGCATCCATCTCTTAAAAAGCTCTATAAAAACCCTCACGTCGCATAAGCCAAGAAAACAGACCTCGAAATCACAAACAATCATTTGATTTTATTAACTTTAAATACTATATAAAAAGTCTAAAACTGCCACACTCATATCTAAACTTTTTTTTACAAAACCAGCAATATTTTACTATACTTTAGCATGAAAGTGTGGCATAGCTCTTCCTGCGGATAGTTTCTTTAGTCATGTAAACCTTTAAGGAAGGAGTTTAAGATGAAACGTGTTCAGTTAGCATTAGTAGCTATGGTCGCTCTGTTGCTCATGACTGCGCCTGCACATGCCCTTCAGGCAGTTGGCGTACATCAAAAAGTCGCTGATGGCATCCTCATGCTTGTCGACCAATCCGGTTCCATGTATATGAAGCACAAAGCTACAGGCGTGGAAAAAATTGAGATGGCAAAACAAGCATTGGTTCGTATCAACGCTAAAACCCCTCTGTTGGACTACACCGGCGCAGTATGCGCAGTCTCCCCCAACATGATGGTGACACAACCTGCAAGCCGCGATCGCGCTGCATGGACGTCTGCAATCAATGCAATCCGTAACAACGGCCCCATCTATGGTCGTCTGACACCTCTTGGCAATAGCTTTGCTGGTCTTTCCAGCGTTCTTGGCCAACTCCCAGGGAGCACCGCTGCTGTACTGGTCTCTGATGGTCATGAAAACCTCCCACAAGACGCTGTACAAGCTCTTCAATCCTTGTACGCTGCTAACCCCGGCTTGATCATGCACTTCGTTTCCGTAGCTGACACTGCTAAGGGCAAGGCTGTATTAAAGCAACTTGCTTCCCTTAAGAGCGGTTCCTTGCTCGTAGACGCTCGTGACATCATCAATACCGACGAAGCTGCAAGAGCTTTTGCCGCTCAAGCATTCTTCATCCCAACCATCCCTGCACAAGACGTTCAAAGCTTGCGCGCTGTATACTTTGACACTGCAAAGTACAACATCACAAAAGCTGCTGCTATCCGTCTTGACCGCTTGGCTTCTGTCTTAAAGACACGTCCTGAACTCAAGATCTTCTTGGAAGGTTTTGCTGACGTACGTGGTGGCGTTGAATACAACGTAACCTTGTCTGAAAATCGCGCACAAGCTGTAAAGCAATACCTTGTAAGCAAGGGCTGCAACAACGAAATCATCATCTCAAAGGGTCGTGGCAAGACACGTGCTTACCCAACCCTCCAGTTGAATCGTCGCGTAGACATCATGGTCATCTGGGAATAATTAGTCACGAAGAGTTCAAAATTTCTTGATACTCACTTTATAAAGTGAGGGAGTCTTTCACAGACTCCCTCGCTTTTTCTTTCGCAAAAGACAAACTACCTTCAAGCCAACTTCACCCACTCAATGAGAACGCCGCAGGGACTCTAACACGGCACTCTAATTTCGTTTTTTAGGAAAAAAAGCTTCCCCCCCCCGCAAAAAAAATAAAAACACCAAATGAGAATGCCGCAGGGACTCTAA
>CAYJHT010000260.1:0-4109 GCA_964369615.1 uncultured Desulfovibrionaceae bacterium | reverse complement strand
AACTTTTTTTTCCCAAAAAAAGTTTCCCCCCACAAGCCTTTCAAAAAAGCAAAATATTTTTATCTAGAAACAGCTTCCTATAAAGCTTTGCGCTTGCGCCACATATGCCCGAGGGAGAGTGCGACAAAAAGACCGCCGGCAATGCCGTGATAACGGGAACTTTTGAGCGCAGGTACAAAGATAAAGGCTAGGGTCACGGGTATGAGGCTGCCCATGAGGCGCTTGTATTGCTTGTTATTGGGGAGCTTTGTCAAGGTTGAAAGGGCTGATTCGAGGCAACAGACACTTGTGGCTTGTTCGTCTGTGGGCGTTTCCAGCCCAAAAAGTACATTCGCCTGCTGTAAGAGTCCCTCTAGAGTGTCCATGTCTAAGATATCTGCGTCATAATGGACGAGGAGAGAACCTGTCCGTGTGTTGAGCTCTGTCGATGTTACACCATCAAGGTTTTGTAAAAATTCGTTAAGCTGCGCCGCAAGAGCGGCCTCTTTTAAGAAGGCATGGCGCAGGCGTATCCTCCCTTCCACAAAGGAGGCAATAAGATGTTCCATAGTATTAACCCTCGATTTGTTTGTGTTCATGGGATAAAAGCGGGCGCATGGCGTTAACCGTGACGCCGATAGTCGTTAAATTATGCAAGATGGCAGAAAGGCCGGGACTCATAATACCCGCAAGGCTCAGACCCAAGAAGGCAGAGTTTAGCCCCATATTCCATGCAAAATTCCCCTTGATTCGTTGCAGCACTCCTTGCCCCAGCAAACGCGCTGTGACTAAGGATTTTAGAGAACTCTGCAACAAGACAACGTCTGCAACCTCACGGGCAAGATCCGTACTGTCACGCATACTGACGCCAACATCTGCGATAGAGAGTGCCGGAGCATCGTTCATTCCATCACCGACCATGATGACACGTGCCCCTTCTTTTTGCAAATTTTGTATGACAGTCGCTTTGTCTACAGGCAAGACTTCCGCGTAGTATTCACTCACACCAAGCTGCACGGCAATGTTTTTTGCCGTGCGGGCGTCGTCGCCTGTAAGCATAACAATGCGCTCGATACCGCTGGCACGCAATGCGTCGATGACTGACCGCGCTTCAGGGCGCAAGCTGTCTTCAATGCCAATGATACCTGCGAGTTCTTCGCCCACAACCAAGTAGAGAATGGAGTAACCCTCTGCGGCTAAGGCGTCCGCTTCGTCTTGTAATGGCGCCACAGAAATTTTTTCATCCTCATGGATATAGTGACGACTGCCAAGAAGCACGCGTTTGCCATGCCATTTACTGACAATGCCGTGGGCAACCACATATTCTACTTCACTGTGTTCTTCGCGATGAGCAAGCTCTTGTTCATCGGCTGCTTGTGTGATTGCGCGGGCTACCGGATGCGGGAAATGTTCTTCAAGGCAAGCGGCAAGGCGCAGGACGTCTCGTTCGGTAAATTCCCCACGACCGACGACCTTGGCAACCTTGGGGCGTGCTTCTGTCAGCGTGCCGGTTTTATCAAAGACAACTGTATTGGCATGCGCCAGATTTTCTAAAAATACACCGCCCTTGACAAGGACGCCATTGCTTGCGCCTTCGCGCATGGCTGCCAAAATGGCAAGAGGCGTGGCGAGGCGCAAAGCGCAAGAATAGTCTACTAAGAGCACCGATGCTGCGCGCGCAGGGTCGCGCGTAATAAAGTATACAAGTCCCGCAAGGGCAAAGGTAAAGGGCACAGCCATATCGGCCATGCGGAGGGCTTTTCCTTCGATGGATGCTTTGAGTGCTTGAGAGTCTTCGATGAAATTGACAATCTTTTGTAGGCGTGTGTCAGTGCCGATGTGAGTTGGGCGTATGACGAGACTGCCTTCTTCTATGACTGTGCCGGCAAAGACGGCGCCGCCCTTGCGGCGCAGGACGCCTTCAGGCTCGCCCGTCATAGACGCTTGATTGACAATAGCCTCGCCATCTTCTACGACGCCGTCTACAACTATGGCGCTGCCTGCACGCACGATGATAAGGTCATCGGTCGTGATGTCGCAGAGGGGGATGCAGATATCGCCGTCTTCCCGGCGCACCCACACAGTGTCGATATCGAGACTTAAGCTTTCTGCGAGGCTTGCGCGTGAGGCTTGGCGCGTCCAGTGTTCAAGGGCTTCGCCCATACTGAGCAAGAAGGTAAGGAGGCTTACGGTGCGAAAATCTGCGCGTACAAGGGAGATGACAATGGCGGTTGCGTCGAGCACATCGACATTGAGCTTGCCGCGGAGCAGGGCTTTAAGTCCTGTAATGATATGGGGCAAAGCTTTTTTCGCGCTGCCAAGGATGCGTAAAGGCATAGGAAGTAGGGGGCGAATGAAGATAAAGCGCAGCGCAGGCCACACAAAAAGCTTCATAACACCGCTAAGTTGACTCTTGACGACAGGAGCCTGTGTGTGAATCTGGACGGGTTTGGACGTGCAGCAGAGCTTGATGGAGCTCTGCGCTTCAGAGATAGGGAGGACTTCAAATATACGTGCACGCGCTGCAAGGTCTTCGTACCAAAAAAGAAAACTGCCAGTGCGCGCGTTCATATCTAGGAGCGTCACCCCTGACAGTTCTGCGAGGCGATCTGCGAATTTTTTTGCTGTGCGCAGACTCAACATTGTTGTGGAGCGCGCACGCAATCTCCCACCTTGTCCTTGGATTTCATGAATAATGGTAAATTGCATTTGCGCTCCTTAATAATCCAAATAAACAGACTTTAGCCTTCAGACTGTTCGCGACGCTTCTCAGAAGAGTGCTGTGCTTCGGCCATAAGATCTTCCACATTTTCTTTTAAGGTTTCGACCTTACCAAGAACTGCGTCTTTCACGTCCATGCCACGGCTTAAAATATCAGCCGCAACGGGGCGCAGACCTTCTTTGTTTGCAAGGCTGGACGTCACAAGCGCACCAACAGCGGCGCCGCCCAAGAATATCAGCCCATATCGTAAAAGTCCGTACATAAAACTCTCCTTTCATTGATGTTGTGACATTCACATGTCATTGTCTAACATAAAACAATTCAGATTGCAAAATGAAAATGAGTATCTTTTTTACTCGAAAAAAGACACGCTGACGCTCTTGCCTCAGAAAAGTCAATTGCAAATAATTTTAAGTCTTTCCTTATTCGGAGAAAAAAAGGAGCCGTGTACAACTTAAGGCAGAAACAACAATAAGGAACATGATGGCACCCTTCTTAAATTTTTCCTCATCAAATTTTCCATACAGCTTATGCCCTATAAAAAGACCTGCCACCATAAAGGGCACAAAGAGCAAGGCCACCCACACCGTGTCAAGCGTTGTGAGTCCTTGCTGAGCAAAGATCGCTGACGCCCATACATCCGTGATAAAGAAATAAGCGATAATCGTCGCACGCCCAACCGCTGCCCCACTAGGACTTGAAAAGAATAATAAAATCACAGGGGGGCCGCCATTGGCCGATGCGCCATTGATAATGCCGGACACAATGCCTGTGCCCATAATCTCCATAGACGACAAATGTCTTTTCATATGAAAGCCTTGCAGTATAAAAAGACTTAAAATAATAACTGTAACATTTATGGCAATCGTCATAGGTATAGGGGAAATAATGACGAGTGAGGCCACGCCGAGAGGCGTGCCAAGTATGACGCCCACAGTGAGCCAACGCAGCATCTTCCAGTGGACATATTGCCATAAAAAAGGCAAATGTACGACACTTGCCATGATTTCCCACAATAATATGAAGGAAGCCGCTTGCGCAGGTGGCATAAAGATGGTCAGAACAACAACCAAGGCCAAAGAAAAGCCAAAGCCCGTAATACCTCGTAAAATAGCGCCGCCAAACACAACAGCCGCAACGATACAAAGCTCGCTTAGCGACACGCGCATAACTGAAAGCATATAGGGAAGCAAGGATGAAATATCCATTGTGAATCCTATAGAATTTTATTTCGTGTTCTTTGCATGCTTTTGTGCCCTTCTCTTTTATGTCACCTAAATTTTCTTCCTATAGCGCCTGTAACATCTCTAGACATTTCCGTCAAGAACTGTGATACCTCTTCGAGAGACATACACACGTCATTCTAATTTGCCCCGGAGTCTTCCATGGCCTTGACATCCGCTAAACA
>CAYJHT010000259.1:0-4119 GCA_964369615.1 uncultured Desulfovibrionaceae bacterium | reverse complement strand
GGGGGGAAAGCTTTTTTTTTCCCAAAAAAAAGTTTCCCCCCAAGAAAAAAATTTAAAAAGGAAAAAAGAAATAAAAAAATAAAAGAAATAAAAAAAGATTTATTTAGAAACTCACTATGAGCTTGCTTCAGCAGTCCATTTGGCAAGGTCGCTTGTGAGGGTGGGGCTTGGTTGCACATGGCAATGCGGGCCGAGGGTGAGGAAGCAATGATAGCCATCGAGGGTGACTTGTGCTTGTGCTTCTACGCGTCCTTTGTGTTTTTCAAGGATGCTGTGCAGGGCGCGGATGCGGTCTTCGCGCAAATGTGTTGCCGGAATTTGCAGGCAAATAGGAGAGCTGTTTTGGGCACAGGCGTCTGCGAGAAGTGTGACATTATTACCCAGCATTTTGATTTCTTGCGGTGCTTCTTCTTCTGCGTCGTCTTCGAGATTGCTTTGTGTATTGGCGTTGCGTGCGTCAAGACGTGCTTCGAGAAGAATTGGCTCCTCAGAGTGTAGTATTTCTCTGCAACGCGCATACGCTTCGGGGAAGAACGTAACTTCTGCGTGAGCGCTGACGTCTTCGACCGTCACAAAGGCCATGCGCTCTCCTTTACTCTTTGTCAACACTTCCTTGATACCGGTAACGAGTACGCCTGTGCTGATTTCTGTATTGCCGGTAAGGGAGCGGGTGTCCTCTAGGGAAACGAGGCGCAAGCGAATAAGTTCTTTTCTATAGGCGATAAGTGGATGACTGCTCAAAAAGAAGCCGAGCGACTCCTTTTCTTTACGCAATTTTTCTGCTTCATCCATTTCCGGTGTGTGGGCTTCCGGACATTCAATGCCAATACCTGGCAGTTTCGCAGGCTGCGCGGCAGCGGGTATCATAGCGAAGAGCGACATTTGATTGGAGGCTTTTGCCTTTGCTTTGTTCTGCGCTTGTGCAACGACAGTATCAAGAGAAGCGAGCATGGCAGCGCGTGAGACGCCAAAACAATCACACGCGCCGCTCTTGATTAAAAATTCAAAAACTCGTTTTGTAACCTTGCGCAAGTTTACACGACACGCCATATCAAAAAGCGAGATATAAGGTTCTGTTGACGAACGTGCGTTAACGATTTCGTTAATAGCTTCTTCACCCACATTTTTTATGCCACCAAGGCCAAAAATAACATCGTTTTTATGCGCAGAAAAGGCACGTAAGCTTATATTAACGGAAGGCGGCAAAACTTCAATGTCCATATCCTTACAGGCCGCGACATATTTCAGGAGTTTTTCTTGCGTGCCCATTTCCGATGTGAGGAGCGCCGCCATAAATTCGACCTTATAATGCACCTTTAAATAGGCTGTATGATACGATATAAGGGCATAGGCCGCCGAGTGGGATTTATTAAAACCATATTCGGCGAATTTTTCCATGAGATCAAAAATTTCATTGGATTTTTTTTCATCGATACCATTCTTGCTTGCCCCATCCACAAAGGTGGAGCGTTCCTTTGCCATGGCTTCAGGATTTTTCTTGCCCATAGCGCGGCGCAAAAGATCTGCGCCTCCGAGTGTGTATTTTGCAACAATCTGCGCAATTTGCATAACTTGTTCTTGATAGACGATAACGCCATAGGTGTCTTTGAGGCATTCTTCCAGCATATCAAGTGGATAGGTGACGGGCACTTCACCGTGTTTACGCTTAATAAATTCGTCCACCATACCAGAACCTAAAGGCCCCGGACGATAAAGAGCCAGCATAGCAATGATATCTTCAAAGCAAGAGGGTTTAAGCTGGCGTAAATATTGGCGCATGCCGGAGCTTTCCACTTGGAAGATGCCGTCGGTTTCACCGCGAGAGTACAATTCATAAGTCGCGGTGTCAGTGAAAGGCAGGGTATCAAGGTCGGGCACTTCCTTGCCTTGATGCGCGATAGCGTCGAGGCTGTCCTGTATGAGTGTCATGGTTCTCAGACCGAGGAAGTCGAACTTCACAAGCCCGACTTTTTCCACCATTTTCATGTCAAATTGCGTGACAAGTTCGCCCTTTTTCCCCTTATAAAGCGGAAGATATTCGCTCATAGCTTTGTCTGAAACGACGAGGCCTGCGGCGTGGGTGGAGGCGTGGCGCGAGAGCCCTTCAAGGCGCAAGGAGGTATCGAGGAGGTTTTTTATTTGCGCGTCATTAAGATAAAGTTTTTCCAGCTCCGCTTCGCTGTCGATAGCTTTTTGGACGGTCATTTTCATATCTTCGGGGATGAGCTTTGCAACACGATCGGTTTCTGCATAACTTATCCCAAGAGCGCGACCCACATCGCGCACAACGGCCTTAGCCTTCATTTTTCCGAAGGTCGTAATTTGTGCTACGGATGTTTCACCGTATTTTTCCACCATATAACGGATGACTTCTACGCGGCGTCGTTCGCAAAAGTCTACGTCGATATCGGGAAGTGAGACGCGTTCGCTGTTGAGAAAGCGTTCAAAGAGCAAATTATAAGGGATAGGGTCAAGATTTGTTATGCGTAGTGCCCATGCCACGAGAGAGCCTGCCGCCGAACCACGACCGGGGCCAACAGGAATGCCATGTTCCTTGGCCCAGTTTATGAAATCTTGTACGATAAGAAAGTAATCAGGAAAGCCCATGTCAAGGATAACATTTATTTCCAATTCAAGACGCGCCTTGTAGGCCTCATGGTCGATGCTGTCCCTATCAGGATGCTGCGCAAGTCTTTTTGCAAGCCCTTCTTCGGAGAGGCGACGAAATTCTGTAGCAGGCGTCATGCCTTCTGGTACTTCATAGACGGGGAAGAAATGCTTGTCGAATGTCATTTCGACATTGCACATGTCAGCTATGCGTAAAGTATTTTCAAGAGCCTGAGGCACATGTGAAAACTCCTTATACATTTGCTCAACGGATTTATAATAAAGATCGCGCGTATCAAAGCGCATTCTTTTCGGGTCATGTATGTGGGTCGTTGTTTGAATACACAAAAGCACGTCGTGAGCATGAACGTCTGTGGCATCTAAATAGTGACAATCATTTGTAGCGACAAGGGGGACGCCTGTACTTTCTGCAAGTTCGAGTAAACCATTATTGACGATATTTTGCTCCGCAAGGCCATTTTCTTGAATTTCAAGATAGAAGCGATCAGGATAAATATCTGTATATTCATGGATAAGCTCGCGTGCATTGTCCATATTACCAGCAACAATAGCCCGTGGAATTTCACCGGCGAGGCATGCAGAAAGTGCGATGATACCTTCGGAATATTTTCGTAAAATATTCTTGTCAACTCGTGGTTTGTAATAAAGCCCATAAAGCCAACCTTCAGTAACAAGGCGCACAAGGTTATGGTAGCCAAGTGTATTTTGAGCGAGGAGTACAAGGTGGTGACGTTTACGCGCAAGGTCGCTTTCTCTGTCGGTATGGTCGTGACAGACATAGACTTCACAACCGATAATAGGTTTTATGCCAACATTTTTACACTGCGCATAAAAATGCGTCGCGCCATAAAGGTTGCCATGATCGGTAATAGCAGCAGCAGGCATTCCCCATTCATGGGCGCGATTGCACAAGTCTTTTAAGCGGATAGCACCATCTAGAAGACTGTATTCCGTATGGCAATGAAGATGGACAAATGATGACATAGTACTTCCCCTCACGGCATTCTAATTTTGTTTTTTTGAAAAGGGTTTGGGGGACGTGTGCCCCAAACCCTTTTCAAAAAAACCATCTGTTTAACTAGGTAGTTGGCGCTTTTTAATGAAAAACAGCCACTTCTTTTTATAAAATTTTTCCTGCCTTCCCTGACAACAATCGTGCACCTACATTCAAGCTGAAAGTGCAAAGCCTTCCCACTGGTGCAGCTCCCTCTCAGAATATCTATCATGCAGTTTGAATGGTGTCAAAAACTGCTCGATGCTGCATTGCTGTCGGATTCTCTATCCAAAGCAAGCCTTCACCAGTCCAGAATCCAGTGTTTGTTAGCCTTCTTTTCATCTTTGCTATTCTTCGGCAATGTGTTAGACTCCTTACATCGCAAAGGAGTTTGCACACACGAATGCATTGTAGAGATTGAAGGAAACGCTGATTTAATGCCTTTTCGTTTTTTCTATCAAAAAGCGCTTAGTACCTTGTAAAATATAAAAACAAAC
>CAYJHT010000258.1:0-4124 GCA_964369615.1 uncultured Desulfovibrionaceae bacterium | reverse complement strand
GTGGCAATTTCTTGACGATCCATACGTTTGAAGACGTCCGCCGTAAACTTATCACCCATCGCCAGTAATAAGACCGCTATTTTTTGTTGGCCGTTTAGCTCCATGCATCCACTCCTTTATGCCCGCGTATGATGCAATAGTCCGTTTCTTAAGTCAATTTTGTTCTTAAAAAAATGTAAAAAAACTGCAACTTGTCACCTAATCCTCTTTAATAACTAGACAATTTTATCCGTCTTATTTGTAAGGAGGAGCCCTTTCTCTGCTGTGAAATGCTGTGTACCTTGCTGTGAAGAGAGAAGGACACTATGTTTTCGTGAGCCATCGTTTCAAAATATTTACAGTTTGTTCCCAATGTCTCTCTGTGAGTTGAAAAAGGCGCAGCTTTAATTCTTCTGTCTTTCGTGCAGAGTCTCGCTGCGCTTGACGTAAGGCCCTTAACTCCGCCAAGGCTTGCTGGTTGCCAGCCTTGGCGGCGATAGCCAATTGTTTAAGCGCGGACTGGTTCGCCATCTTTAATCCATCCTCTCATAATGGCCACGACCTGATCCATATGCTTCTCTGACAAGTTGAATATATGCACCTTCATGGCTTCAACATCCTTAAAGAGCATCAATTCATCGTCTGCACCCATGCCTATACCGTCTTCATCACCGCGTGCGGCTTCTTCCATTGCCTCATATAAGGCAAGTTGTTCTTCTGCTGAAGGAAGACCTTCAAGGCCTTCAACCATTTCACTGGCTTCTACTTTTGGACGGATGAGCGCAAGCACTACAGGGCGAACCACAAGCATCAGGAAGAGGAAGGCCAAGAGTGCGTTGAGTAAGGGTTTACCAAGGCGATCAGCATAGTTCACAATGATATCGGCCATGTTTGGGTCAGCGGGGGGCACGGAGTCTGTGAAAGGCACAGAGGTCACTTGCAGTGAGTCCCCACGTTCTGCGTCAATGCCTACAGCATTTGCCACAAGCGCTTGTACACGTTGTAATTCTTCAGCTGACCGCGGTGCAAATATCCATTTTCCTGCTTCTTTTACATAGGTGCCGTCGATGATGACAGCAACCGTAACGCGACGCAGTTCACCTACATTTGAAATAATATTGTGTTCTTCTTTGTTAATTTCGTAGTTCGTCGTGCGTGTTTCACGACTGCCATTTTGTGTAGAAACAGAACCCATGATGCCATCACCGCGGAAGTTCACATCAGGCGAGCCGCCTTCAAGGTTTGCTTGACCTTGTTGTGTTTCTTCGCTGCGCTGTTCGGAGCGCACGGCGGTTTGCTCAGGGTCATAAATTTCGCGACGGATAGTCTTTTGGCTAAAGTCCATGTCCACATTCACCTTGGAAATGACACGACCAGGGCCAAAGACAGGCATGAGCATTTCTTCAATACGGCGCTCAAGTGTGCGTTGCACGTTGAGCTTATGCTCCATTTGTGTGGAAGAAATGCCTGTCAAAGAGTCTTCTTCCGGTTGATACAAGACTTGTCCGCCTGTGTCTGTGATGGAAAGGTGTGCTCTGTCAAGACCTTCTACAGACATGAGCATCATGTTTGTAATGGCTTCAATTTCCTTAGCATTTGGCTTTTCCTTCATCCCTTTTAGTTTTAAGACGACAGAGGCCGAAGGCTGGAGCTGCTCTTCCACAAAGAGACTGCGCTGCGGCATAACAAGGTGTACGCGCGCGCTCTCGACACTTGGAAAGGCGCTTATTGTACGCGCAAGTTCTCCTTGTAAGGCGCGAGTATAGTTAACTTTTTGTACAAAGTCGGTCTGTCCGACCTTTGTTTCATCAAAAATCTCAAAGCCAATGCCCTGACCTACAAGGTTGCCTTCACCTGCAACCTTGATACGAAGGTCATAGACTTGCGCTTCTGGCACCATGATGGTGGTGCCGTTCTCAGTCAATTCATAGGGCACATTACTGCTTTGCAGCAAGGTGACAACGCGGTTGGCGTCCTCGGGACTCAAGTTGGAATAGAGGAGCCTGTAGTCTGCTTTATTCAACCAAATAGTGAGAGCTACAAAACCTGCTATTGTGATGACAGCTACGCCCCCAATAATCATGCGTTGGGTAATGGAAAATCTGTCCCATAAATCTTTGAAATATTCAGGAATTTGCTTAAAGTCTGGCATTTGCATGATTGTACTCCATCAAGAGAAAGGGTAAAGTAATTAAAATTGTATCCGACTTAACTCTTTGTATGCCTCAAGCACCTTGCCGCGAACGGCAGAGGTAAGACTCATGGCGACACTGGCCTTTTGCAAAGTGATCATAAGCTCATGAACATTTTGACTGCGACCGGAGGCAAATTCATCAATGGCATCGGCTTTAGCATGTTGCAAAGATTGCAATTTTTGGAAGCTGTTTGCCATGGTGTCAGAAAAAGAATTTGGGTTTGCCGTGGGCAATGTATTTGCGACATGTTGCTTAATAAAGTCAGAATGGGCACCAAAACCTTCGCCCTTATCGACGGTATCGCGAACAAGTGATTGGTCAAGTACGTGCGCAAAGCTTGTGCCAAGCCCTGTGCTGCTGCTCACGGTAGCCTTCTTGAGTTCTGATTCCGCAGTGTCAAAATTTTGCAAGGCCTTATCATAGGCTTGAAGTCCGTAATTGCTACGCATAATTTACTCCTTTATCATGTAATAGTAAGCAGTTAAATTCTATTTGCCTATTTCTAAGGCTTTTTGATACATTTTTTTGACGGCGTCCATGGTTGTCACATTGGCCTCATAATTGCGCTGTGCGACCATAAGGTTTGCCATCTCTTCCACGACGTTAATGTCCGGATAAAAGACATAACCGTCGGCATTTGCGTCTGGGTGTCCCGGTTCATATACTTGTTTTAAGGGACGCCCATCAACGGCAACACCCATAACACGTACGCCTTTAAGTTCGCGGTCAAGGGCTGAACGCATGTGCTTTGAAAAAGGATCGTCCACGTCTGTTGCCGCAAGAACCACTGAACGACGACGATAAGGGCCGCCCATAGGTGTACGTGTGGTCTTGGCATTGGCAAGATTCATGGAGATGACATTCATCTGTGTGCGGTCTGCTGTCAAAGCAGAGGCACTGATATCAAGAGCTGTCATGAAGTCCATTATTGCTTACCTTCCTGTATAATTGTTTTAATACCTTGGAAATTCCCTTGAATCACTTGCGTAAGTGCCATATAATGCAATTGGTTTTTCGCAAGCTTACTCATTTCTTTGTCGAGATTTACACGATCTTCACCGTGTACTTCACGAGGTGTGAAACGCTTAAAAAAGTCGGCTTGAAAGTTGTCGGCCGTAAAGGAGGAGGGCATATGCCCTTCTGCTGTGCGTGTCACATTTCCCTTCATGTCAAGCCCAAGCGCTTTCTGTAATTCTTCTTCAAATTCCAGCTCGCGGGGCTTGTATTTTGGCGTGTTAACATTGGCAAGGTTACTGTTGATGACATTTTGACGTTGCAATTGCATATCAAGCACTTTGCCAACAAGCTGTATCTGTGATGAGAATAAACCTTTCATAAAAAACTCCCTCGTCTGAAACTGTGTGTAGGAACACCGGACATATAGCAAAGGTCGTTCCAAGTTTTTAACTCTCTAAAATTAAAAAACTTTTCACACCTTCACTTGAAGTTTCTAGAAAAAGTTCGAGGAAAGGGTCAGCTTTTTGACGAAAGTACGCATTTTATCAGGTTTTTCTAATGATTTTCTAGAAAAATAATAGGGAAGGGTAGAGAATGGGAAGGATAGAGTGACAGATTTTTAGTCTTTTGTTTTTTCTGAAAGTTTATTTTTGTGGGAAAACTTTTTTTTCCCACAAAAAGTTTTCCCCCCACAGCTCTGCTCTCTGTATCCCTAAGGCTCGTTCCTCGCCTAAGGGCTATGCCTTCGGCACCCTTCGGGCAGGTTCCCCTTTCAAAAAAACCAATTGTCTACCATGAAAAAACAGCTTTCGAATGACACTTGGGTTCACATGGTCACTCGTAGTTTTGAGAGCTTTTTGCTGCTAATTTAATATTTACAACTGTAATACTAGACGACAGTGTTTAGAGAGTTGCACTTTTAACTTGCATATAAGTTCCATTAAAAAGCGCCAACTACCTAGCTAAACAGATGGTTTTTTTGAAGGGGGGTGT
>CAYJHT010000257.1:0-4130 GCA_964369615.1 uncultured Desulfovibrionaceae bacterium | reverse complement strand
TCAAAGCATGAAAAAGAGCAAAAATCGCTAGAGTCATTATTTTTTCTTCTACAATTTTTTTATTTTTTTCAATGCCCTCAGCGTTTATTCGTTCAGTGAGTAGACTTCCCATCATCATTCCCATGAACATATCGTATCCACTCACGGGATAAAACACATGAAATCCTTACATATTATTTTAAAAAAATCCTCATTGGCAAAAAGGCATGTTTGCGCAAGCTGTCAATATTATGAAGATTTCGTATTTTTTAACGCTTGAAGAATTAAAATTCGTTTTAGAAAAAGTCAATTATTTATTATGTTTTAGAAAAATTTACCCCGTGAGGGGATACATATCTATCCTCATACGATTTCGCATAAGCATTAATATGGCATTCTTTGGTATGGCTAAATTTTATGGGCGTCTTTTTGTCATCCATATAACGCTTAAGCGTAGCGTCAATAACCTCTTGAATCTCCATGTTTATCACGCTATATTCCATAAATACTCCTTAAATGTTTTAGAGTTAAACCTAAATCAAATAGTAAAACTTGTCTGCTCAACTCGTAAACAAGCAAGTCGCGATACTCCCACTAGCTCCATACACTGTTAGCCCAAAACCAACACTTTTGTCAACTTCTCTCTAAACTGTCTCTTGAAGTATCTTTATACACATTTTACAGCCGCAAACATGTGCAATCACATAGCATAACACCCACACTCCACCCTTCGCCCATCCCCCCATTATCTTTTTTAAAATATCCAAAAAAATATATTTGGACTTTATGCGCCTTTCTGGTACATTTTTGCGTGTAAAGTCTTTATGTATCGCAACGGAGGGGAATATGGCACAAAGCGCATCTCAAGCGACAGGAGCACAGCAGGGGACACAGCAGGGTCAGGATAGCACGCTCGCCGCGTTTATCTGGAAAAATGCCGAAGACCTTTGGGGGGACTTCAAGCATACAGATTTTGGCAAAATTATTTTGCCTTTTACGCTATTACGCCGTTTGGAATGCGTCCTCGAACCCACGCGCGACACAGTGCGTGAAGCCTATGCCATGCACAAGGACTCTCCTATTGATACAAAGCTTATTTTACGGCAAATTGCAGGCTATCCATTTTACAACACATCGCAATACTCCCTTGCCACCCTCGGTAGTAACAAAACCAAGGATAATCTCCTTGATTATGTGGCGAAATTTTCAGACAACGCACGAGTGATTTTTGAGCAATTTGAGTTCAGCAACACCGTGCAACGCCTTGACAAACAAAATGTTTTATACAAAATTTGCAAGAATTTTGCAGAAACAGACTTGCACCCCGACAGAGTGCCCGACAGAGTCATGAGCAATGTATACGAGCACCTCATCCGCCGCTTTGGGGCAGAGGTCAACGAAAGCGCAGAAGACTTTATGACACCCCGCGATGTGGTACATCTCGCCACCACCATCATCCTCGACCCTGACGATGCCCTCTTTGCCACACAGCCCGGTCTTATCCGCACGCTTTATGACCCCGCTTGCGGCACAGGCGGCTTCCTCTCCGATGCCATGAGCCATGTGGCAAGCTATGCCGATAAATCAAAAGTCCCGCCCGTCATTATCCCCTATGGGCAAGAGCTTGAACCGGAAACACACGCCGTGTGCCTCACAAGTATGCTCCTGCGACGCATAGAATCAGACCCAGAACGCGACCTGTCGGCAAATATCAAGCAAGGCAGCACCCTTTCCAACGACCATTACCTCGGCAGAAAGTTTCACTACGCCCTTGCTAATCCTCCTTTTGGGAAAAACTGGGGAAAAGACCAAGGTGCGGTCACACAGGAACACAGCCAGCGCGGTTTCAGTGGACGCTTTGGCGCAGGACTGCCACGAGTCAGCGACGGCTCCATGCTCTTCTTGCAACACCTTGTCAACAAATTGCAAGACCCCGAAAAGGGCGGCGGCAGAGCAGCCATTGTCCTTTCAGGCTCTCCACTCTTCAATGGCAATGCGGGTTCCGGCGAATCCAATATCCGCCGCTGGCTTCTGGAAAATGACTTTGTGGAAGCCATCATCGCCTTGCCCACGGAAATCTTCTTCCGCACGGGCATCGGCACATATTTATGGGTACTCACCAACAGAAAAGCCCAAGAACGCAAGGGCAAAGTGCAACTCATCAACGCAGTACAGCACTTCACCGTTATGCGTAAAAGCGAAGGCAACAAGCGCAAAATGATAAGCGATGCGCAAATAGCCAACATTGTTTCCATCTATGCTGCGACGGAAAATACGGAAGAAAGCCTCTTGCTCGACCACCGCACCTTTGGCTACACACGCCTGAAAATCTTGCGCCCCCTACGCGCCAAACTCTGCTTCACCGCAGAAGCTCTTACGTCACTGCAAACGGAAAAAGCGTGGAAGGCGCTGACGAGCGAAGCTCAAGACATATGGCGCAGAGCATTGGACGCCCTGTTAGGGCAAGAAAAGCCGTACAATTTCGCTTACACTCTGTTTGAAGCTGTGCGCAAAGACAATAAACTTCGCAAAAAAGCCACAAAAACCTTTGTGCAAGCCTTTTTCACTGCCTTTAGCGTCAAAGACTCCGCCTGTGACCCCGCATTGGATGAGGAAGGGGAGGTTATTGCCGACAATGACTTGAGCGATTATGAAAATGTCCCTCTGCTGTATGAAGGTTCCTTTGATGACTACATGGCAGAAAATGTTCTGCCCCATGTGGATGACGCATGGATTGACCCCGAATTTTGTGACGAATGGACAGGCACTGTGGGCAAAATGGGCTACGAAATCAATTTTAACCGCTTTTTCTACAAATATGTGCCCCCGCGCTCCTTGCACGACATTGATACGGAATTGCAAAGCTTGGAAAAAGACATTGCCGCCTTGCTCAGTGAGGTGGCGCATGGCTGAGTTGAAACCGTATCCGAAGTACAAAGATTCCGGTATTGCGTGGATTGGCGATGTGCCGGAGGGGTGGGTAGTAGCTTGCTTAAAACACCTTGTGGGCTTGCGAAATTTGAAAAACAATGACGAAGATACTGAGATGTCCTATATTGGCTTAGAAAACATTGAGGCGTACACAGGGCGATATGTTTATACGTCGGTGTCTGCGCGTACAATGATGGACTCAACCGTAAGTGTGTTTATGGCACAAGACGTATTATATGGAAAACTCAGGCCATACCTAAAAAAAATATTTATACCATCTTATGGTGGATTTTGTTCAAGCGAATTCCTCGTTTTAATTCCAAAAAAATTTTTTGTGTCATACCTCCAATACCTTCTTTTAACAGATGATATTACGCAGGAAATTGAAAAAAACTGTGAAGGAGCTAAAATGCCAAGGACAAATTGGGATTTTATGGGCTCGCTCGCTGTGCCTGTGCCATCTTCATCAGAACAACAAGCCATCGCCGCCTTCCTCGACCGCGAAACAGGCCACATTGACACGCTCATTACAAAAAAACAGCGTTCCATCGAACTTCTCAATGAAAAACGTCAAGCGACCATCACCCACGCAGTTACAAAGGGTTTAGATGCAAACGCGCCCATGAAGGATTCGGGCATTGAGTGGATTGGGGAGGTGCCGGACGAATGGAAAATTGGAAAGATGCTTCACGCACTTGCAATGCCTATTACGGATGGCCCACATGAAACACCAGAATTTTTTAGCACTGGTATTCCCTTTTTATCAGCAGAAGCAGTGAAAAATGGTGCATTAAATTTTACCTTGATGCGGGGATATATATCTACTGACTATTATAACCAATGCTGCAAAAAATATATACCTAAGATTCACGATATTTACATGGTAAAATCAGGTGCCACAACTGGAAATATTGCCCTTGTAGAAACTAATCAACAGTTTCAAATCTGGTCACCCTTAGCTGTTTTTAGGTGTAATTCGAAGATGTATTATAAGTTTTTGTATTATTACCTTGATAGTGAAAGCTTGCAAAAACAAGTACAATTTAATTGGAGTTATGGAACACAGCAAAACATTGGAATGCGTGTCTTAGAGCAGTTATTTTGTGTTTTCCCAATACCTACAGAACAACAAGTCATAGCCGACTACCTCGACACGCAATGCGCAAAAATTGACGACCTCATCACAAAAACACAGCGCAGTATTGAATTGCTCAAAGAGA
>CAYJHT010000256.1:0-4135 GCA_964369615.1 uncultured Desulfovibrionaceae bacterium | reverse complement strand
AAACTTTTTTTTCCCAAAAAAAGTTTCCCCCCACAAGCCTTTCAGAAAAAACAAACAATAAGTTTCAAAAAAAGCAAAGTGCTAGTTTTTTAGTGTTTTGAGGTGCATTTTTCCGAGGCTTAAAACGCGCCTGCGAAAATTAAAAGCTCCGTTAAGACTTGCGTCTATATCGCCATTCATTTGGATGAGAAATTTTGCATCTTCGCCTTGCACAGAGCCTGCGTAGGAGCCCCAATTCCAGCGAAATGACCCACTGCGTCCTTCGGCAAGTTTCAAGCTTGAAGTGAGGAGTTCGGCGCCGTCGGGCACACTGTACTCGACTTTTTTTAGCTTTGCCTGCCAGAGTGGGCCTGCTGTGAGGGCGATGACGTCTGCTAGGGCATGCACATATTTACTTTCCACAGTGCCTTGCACATCCTGTACCATAAATGCTGTCGAGTCCAGTCTTTGTGCTTGGATATTTGAGGTGAAAAATTGCTGCGGTTTGCCATTTGTATCAAGGAAAGATTTCCACGAGGCCGTCATAGATACGTCATTTCCCCGCACAGGGCTGTTTAATAAGGCTGCAAGCAAACGCCAATGCTCAACGCTTATGTTCATGGTGCCATCCATCCACGGCCAACGGCGCTTTACAACTGGTAAGGCATAGGCAAAGCCCATGTCCATATCACTGTGAATACCAGGGAGGGTGAGAGTGAAATCCTCAAGGTCAGCAAGAAAGACAGCGGCTTTTTCATGCAGGCCGCCAAGAAACCAGCGCCCTTCCAAAGAGCCTATTCCCATGTTGAACAAGTTCCCTACACGCACCCTCGTACTGCCTACAAGACCTTGGGGGATACCGAGAGTGGAAAAGTCTGACACGAGGATTTTCCCCTCTTCTGTCTTTTGGTAACCTGTGCCGCCGATGGCGGCTTTTGCTTCTACGGAGGCTCCTCGTATACTTATGTAAAGATCCTTGATTGTGCCGCGGGGCACATGTAGGAGCGGGCTCTCTATTTTTAATTGCACGCCCATGGCGGTGGGCTGCGCTGATGGAGGTGGCAATCGCGTTTCATCGCGCACCATAACAATATTATGACGCGCGCCAATGGTTGCGAGTGTTTTGTAGAGTACACGTGTCACAAGTCCGAGTTGCGTGCCAAGCACGGAAAAGTCTTTTGGAGATTGTATAAAACCCGGTAATGAGCGACCTTCTTGCACTGGTGGTAGAGGTTTTGTCCACCACATGAGATGTTCTCCGCCGCGAATGGCAGTGAATGTCATATTTGCGGCGCCGCTTATGTTGTCGTCTTCAATCTTTGGGTCGAGCGCCTGTGCGAGAGGTGTGACGTCTTTCACACTCATTTGTAAAATAGCGCCAAGTCCTTCTTCCTTGCCGGCACCAAAGCTGGCGGACACGCTGAGAAAAGGTTCCTTGATTGGGCTTATAAGATTCACATCGCGCACGACAAGGCGTTCTCCGTCCCACAGCATTTGTGCTGAAGCCACAGACGCTCTGATGCGCCGGGGCTTTTCCTCTGCAAAGGAGGCCTTGGCGAAGGTTACGCCAAAGCGGCTTGCAAGGGCTATATGTGCAGGATGTTCTTTGGTGGGAGGCCACACAGGCACTCGACCAAGAACTCGCATACGTGACCATATTCTGTCGACGCCTGCCAAGTAGAATGGTGTGACAAGCTCGTCCCTTACGCGCCAACGCATATCAAAATTTTCCTTGTGCGCGTCCAAGGAAAGGAAGGCAATGAGCTTGTTGACGCCAAGTTCGCGCAAGTTTTGACTGTTTTCTGCCGAGGGCATCCCCCCTTTACTGCGCAGTTCTTTAACGGTGAGGGTAATATCGCCCGGCAAGTCTTGTGTGGCAG
The DNA here is from genome assembly GCA_964369615.1 of uncultured Desulfovibrionaceae bacterium. Taxonomy (GTDB): domain Bacteria; phylum Desulfobacterota; class Desulfovibrionia; order Desulfovibrionales; family Desulfovibrionaceae; genus CAYJAD01. The sequence goes on along the minus strand of CAYJHT010000256.1, from coordinate 2,276 downwards.
GCAATACCCATTGCTTTGGCTTGTCTTTTTCCAGCATGAGTGTGCTGCGAAGGCGCGCCGACTCACAATTGAGCTGACCGTGCAATCTTCCGGAAATATAGACATTTCGCCCAACAGGGCCAAGAAGAAAGTCAGATATTTCTAATTCCCCAATATCAAGAGCAAGCCAGCTTGGCAAGAAGGCAAAGGGGGTGAGGGCGTTTTTGGGTGTTTCCGGCGCAGGCTCTGCGGGGCTTGCGTAGCGTGGGAAACGGGGCATACGCACGCCGATGATGGTTCCGTCGCGTAGGGCTATGACGACTTTATCGCGCAACACGCTTCCGGGTTTGAGGAGGTTGTCCATTATGTCATCGGGTAAGGCGACATCTGTCTTTTCTGCGGGGGCAGTGGCATTTGTAGTGTTTGCAGGCGATGTATTGTCGTTTTGATCAGGTGTGGTGCTTGTCAGGATGCTGTCAGTATCTCTTTGGTATTGTTCGATGTTTGCACTAAGATTATGGTCAACGGGTGCTGTTTGTTCGCGGGTTGTCACAGCTTCGCCGCGCTGAGCTTGTACAATGGCGCGTGCGCCATAGATGAAGCTTTCCCACAAAGGGTGTAGAGTTGCTTCGTCTACATGTAGCCAAGGGCCATAGGCGTCATGGACACGCAGGTTCAATAGGCGCACTTCCCCTTGCCAGAGGCCGCCGATAGAGCCGATGTAGACACGCAGCCCCATGGGTTTTCCGGCAGAATTGATGGCATCTGTGATGAGTCGTGTGATGGTGGGTTCTGCTGCTGGTGAGGTGATAACTGCCACGAGGCTTGCTACAAAAATCAATAAAAATAATGGTGTCAAGAGTGCACGAAAAAAAACACGCTTCAAACGCCCTTTGCGTGGCATTTTGTTTGGTGTTACAGGCTTTTGTTGTTGTGCCTCTTCTTTCGCTTGTTGACGTGCGGCAATTTGCGCAAGTGTTAAGAGCGCTTTACGCCGTGTTTTTTTTTGAGAAGCGGTAATAACACCATTTTTATCTATATCTGATGCATGCATACTCATATGCTTTCACACCTGTTGTGCAGTATAAAATTTAGAAGGTTTCTTGCAAAAAAGAGAAGGTTTCTTCAAATAAAAGCCCTCTCGCTGTGTCTTAAAAAAATCCTTTAAAGCGCATAGGACTATTTGCTCAGCCATATGAGCAGTTCCCTATATAAGATTGTCGGGTCGATGGGCTTGGAGACGTGGGCGTCCATACCTGCTTGTGTGCATTTAAGTTTATCTTCGACCATTGCATTGGCTGTCATGGCAATAATTGGAACGTGCTGTAGCCATTCAAAGTTTTCTTCCTTGCCCATGAGGCGCAGTTGCGCGCTTGCTTCAAGGCCACCCATAACAGGCATTTGTAAATCCATAAAAATGATATCATAGCGTTTTTTGCGGACACTTTCAAGTGACTCGCGTCCATTATCTGCAAGGTCACAGGCAAAGCCGACATTCGCTAAGATGGATGAGGCTATCTCTTGATTTATAAAATTATCCTCCACGAGGAGGATGCTTTTTTGTGTGTAGTTTTTGAGCGCCTCTTCAAGTTCTGCGTGGCTCATGTTTGCGGGCGTGAGTACGCCGTCATCTGTCAGTGCTCCGCCGTGCTTGTCTTGTTGTGCTTCAGTTTGGACGGTGAAGGGGAGTGTAAAGTAAAAGGTAGACCCTTCGCCATAAACAGAATGCACGCCGATATTGCCCCCCATAAGCTCGACAAGTTGTTTACATATCGCAAGGCCAAGGCCTGTGCCGCCAAAGCGGCGTGTAATGGACGAATCAGCTTGCATAAATGGTTTAAAGAGCTTGTTTTTTTGTTGCTTTGTGAGGCCGATGCCTGTGTCACGCACGCTGAATCTGAGTGTGGCTGAGTGTGCTTGCGCGTCCTTTGTGAGCAGGTCATCGCGCATAATTTCTAGTGTGACACTGCCTTTTTCTGTAAATTTAAAGGCATTGTTTAAAAGGTTCAGCACAACTTGGCTGACCCTTTTGCCATCGCCCACAAGGTTGCGCGGGATATTGTCCGCTACATGCATGTGGAAGTCGACGTGTCGCGGATTGTGTGCAGATTGTGCTGATTTTACACTGAAATTAGCGATGCTCTGCATGGAGTCGAGCAAGACATCAAGGGAGAATGGTATGTTCTCAATTTCCAGTTTTCCGGATTCGATTTTAGATATATCAAGGACATCATTGATGATATTGAGCAAGGTGTCCGCTGACATTTGTATCTTTTCTAAATAGGAAATCTGCTCTG
>CAYJHT010000255.1:0-4140 GCA_964369615.1 uncultured Desulfovibrionaceae bacterium | reverse complement strand
TCCTTCCCCCTTCAAAACGCGCTTGCTGTGTAACTAAACAAGCGGCTCTTTGAATGCTAATCTTTAATAATTCAATGGATTACCTAGATAAACTTTTTAGTGTCCCATGAGAACAGGTCGATTGGCTAGTTATCCAGATGTTTTTTCCTAAAAAAAGTTTCCCCCAAGTGTTTTTCAAAAAAAACCGAAATTAGAATGCCGTGGATGTGCTCTGCGTCTTTCTAGACGTATGCTTGACATAGGTTTTTTATATGTCAGGGTGCTCGCGTGTATATGGTGCTTTAGCGCCATTTGTGAGTGTTTTGTTAAACTGTTCTGTATGTTCTTACAGTTAACTAATGGAGATAAGTATGGACTGTACTCGTCGTAAATTTTTGAAAATGGTCACTGCCTTTGGTGGCATGGCATGTCTTAATATCGGAGCGCTTAGTGGCTTTGTTGAAGAGGCAAAAGCCTATGCCGAAAAGCTTAAAATCGAAGGGGCAAAAGAGGTTATCACTATTTGTCCTTTCTGTTCTGTCTGCTGCTCTGTTATCGCTTATGTGCGTGATAATAAACTCCTCAGCACGGAAGGCGACCCCGACTTCCCTGTCAATGAGGGTGCGCTTTGTGCAAAGGGAGCGGCGCTGTTTAATATGTATGCCAGTGATCATCGCCTCTTAAAACCTATGTACCGTGCGCCATACAGCACAAAATGGGAAGAAAAGGACTGGGAATGGACACTCAACACACTTGCACGCCGCATTAAAGATACCCGTGATAAGGATTTTATCGCTAAGAACGCAAAAGGCCAAACAGTTAATCGTTTTGAGTCTATCTGTCACATGGGCACATCCCACGCTTCCAACGAAGAATGTGCCGCCATCCATTTAGCCTTACGCGGCCTTGGTGTTGTCCATATGGACCACCAGGCACGGGTCTGACACAGCCCCACTGTACCGGCTCTGTCAGAGTCGTTCGGACGCGGTGCTATGACCAACCACTGGATCGACATTAAAAATGCCGACGTGGTTCTTATTATCGGCAGTAATGCTGCTGAACATCACCCTGTATCATTCAAATGGATTATGCGTGCAAAGGATGCCGGCGCGGCCTTAATCCATGTGGATCCCAAATTCTCGCGCACATCTGCACGATGTGACTTCCATGTGCCTATCCGTTCCGGAACGGATATCGCATTCCTTGGTGGGCTCATTAACTATATTTTAGAAAATAAGCTCTACCAACACGATTATGTGATCAACAATACCAATGCTTCCTTTGTTATTGCTGATGACTTTACCTTTGCCGACGGCCTCTTTAGCGGCTATGATGCAAAAACACGCACCTATGATCGCTCCACATGGACATTTAAACGCGACGAAAAGGGGAATCCTTTGCGTGACGCCTCCTTAGAGGACGAGCGCTGCGTGTTTAATGTCATGAAGAAGCACTATTCGCGCTACACCTTGGACAATGTCTCCCAAACTACAGGTATTTCAAAAGAAGACCTTATGCGTGTGTATGAGCCATATGCCAACACCGGCAAACAAAATAAGGCCGGCACTATATTGTATGCGCTTGGCTGGACGCAGCACACCAAGGGCGTGCAAAATATCCGTTGTGCTGCTATGGTGCAATTGCTTCTTGGCAATATTGGTATTGCTGGCGGCGGCGTCAATGCGCTGCGCGGTGAGCCAAATGTACAAGGATCCACTGACCATGCGCTCTTATATCACATCCTCCCAGGTTATCACAGCGTGCCCCTTGCGCCGTGGCAAAGCCTTGAGGAATACCAAAAAGCCAATACGCCCTCCACAAAGATGGATAAAAGCGTCAACTGGTGGGCAAATCGTCCCAAATATGTCGTATCACTCCTGAAGGCATGGTATGGCGACAAGGCTACTGCGCAAAACGACTTTTGTTATAATCTCCTTCCCAAGTGCGAACCCGGTGAAGACTATTCCTACATGTACGCCATGGACAAAATACTCAATGGCGAAATACGTGGCGCATTTATGATGGGGGTTAACCCGCTCAACAGCTTCCCCAACACCAACAAAATGCGTGCCGCCGCGGATAATCTCGACTGGCTTGTGGTAGGCGAATTGCACCACTCTGAAACGTCTGACAACTGGCAGCGCCCAGGTGTAGACCCGACAACCATTAAGACAGAAGTCTTCCTCTTGCCCTCCGCACACCGCATTGAAAAAGAAGGAACCATCAGTAACAGCGGACGCTGGCTCTTGTGGTTTGACCAAGGTGTAACACCCGGCGGACTGGCGCGTAACTTTGGTGATATATATGTCCCTCTTATCAATAAGATACGTGCGCTGTACAAAGAAGAAGGCGGAGCATTCCCCGAAGGTATTCTCAGCATCAAATGGCCTGAAAAGTATCTTGCCGACGAGTGGACACGTCGCATCAATGGTGTCTTTACAAAAGAAACCAAGATTGGCGACAAGGTCTACAAAGCAGGGGAACTCGTTCCAAGCTTTGCCGCCTTGCAAATGGACGGCAGTACAGAGTCCCTTAACTGGTTATATTCAGGTGGCTACACAGAAGAAGAAGGCAAGAAATTCAAACGCCGTGATCCTTCCCAAACAGAAATGCAAGCCAAGATTGGCCTGTATCCCAACTGGTCGTGGTGCTGGCCTGTAAACCGCCGTATCCTTTATAATCGTGCTTCTGTTGACCTGAACGGACAACCGCTCAATCCGGATAAGGCCGTTATCAAGTGGGACGGCACAAAATGGATTGGCGACGTGCCAGATGGTCCAGCCGCACCGCAAGCTTCTGAAAAGGGAACTTTGCCCTTTATCATGCACGCCGATGGTCATGCCCAGCTCTTTGGCCCCGGGCGTGTGGACGGCCCCTTGCCTGAACACTATGAGCCGGCAGAAACTCCCATTAAGAAGCATCCTTTCTCAAAGCAGCTCAGCTCGCCTTGTTACAAATTCCATACAAGTGAATTTGATAAGGTGGCAAAGCCGGCAGATCCAAACTTCCCCATTGTTCTTACAACATACAGCTTGACAGAACACTGGTGCAGTGGCGGTGAAACGAGAAACGTGCCCAATCTGCTTGAAGCAGAGCCGCAACTTTATGTGGAAATGAGCCACGAATTGGCTAAGGAAAAAGGTATTAAAAATGGCGACGGCGTTATTGTCGAAAGTGCCCGTGGTCGTGTTGAAGCCATTGCTATGGTGACAATCCGGGTACGTCCTTTCCAGGTTATGGGTGAAACCGTACACCTTATCGGTATGCCCTTTGCCTATGGCTGGACAACGCCGGATTGTGGGGACTCCACAAATAGACTGACCATCACAGCCTATGACCCCAATACCACAATTCCTGAAGCCAAAGCGTGTTGTGTGAACATCCGCAAGGCAGATAAGCTCACCGAGATCGCATAAAGGGAGGATGGTCACATGTCAAAAGCATTTCTTATCGACACAACACGTTGTACGGCTTGTCGTGGTTGCCAACTTGCCTGTAAAGAATGGCACGACTTGCCCGCCAATAAGACAAAGCAAACAGGAACACACCAAAACCCACCAGATTTAAATGTAAATAACTATAAAATAGTGCGTTTCCATGAGCATCTGGGCGATAAAAACCAGGTCATCTGGAACTTCTTCCCTGACCAATGTCGCCATTGCACCATTCCACCCTGTGTGGATACCGCCAATGGCATGGTGGAAGGATCTATGTTCAGGGATGAAAAAACCGGCGCAGTGCTCGTCAACCGAGAGGTCTTTGCAAAAATGAGCGAAGACGACGGGGAGAGCATGAATAATTCGTGCCCTTACAACATACCACGTTATGACAAGGCTAAGAAATTCCTTGCAAAATGTGATATGTGTTACGCACGTCTCCAAGCTGGTATGCTCCCTGCCTGCGTGAAAGCATGCCCCACGGGAACCATGGTTTTTGGAGAAAGGGAAGAAGTCATTGCCTACGCCCAAAAGCGTCTTGAAGTGGTAAAAAAAGAATTCCCCAAAGCCTTTCTTGCAGACGTAGATGATGTTGCCGTCATTTACCTCTTGGCTGAAGAGGGCGAGCACTATCACGAATATGCGTCCCTGTATGGCTAGTGTTTTGTTTTAGTTAATAGGTTTGTTTTTAAAAGGCACGTGGGGGGAAACTTTTTTTGGGAAA
>CAYJHT010000254.1:0-4184 GCA_964369615.1 uncultured Desulfovibrionaceae bacterium | reverse complement strand
CCAAAAAAAGTTTCCCCCCACATGCCTTTTACAAATAATAATAAAAATAATAATAATAATAATAATAATAAAAAAAAAACAAACAAACAAACACTTCCTCACTCAAGCGCATCGCGTACGACGAGTACCCATGCGGGGCCTCGTGCGTCGAGAAAGTTTGCGACGTTTGTGGCGAGTTGTCCATTTCCTGTGAAAATATCTATACGATTTCTTTTTATAGCGCCGCCGACGTCTTGGGCGAAGCCTATGGCGCGTAGTGGTGTTATTGTGTGTTGTTCTATGGGGATATTAACGCCGTAGGCGATGACGCTTCCGAGGGGGATGAAGTTTCTGTCGGTTGCAAGGCTTGCCCATGGATCTACGACGTGGCCTGTGGCGCCTATTGCGCCTTTATTGCCGAGTTTGAAGAAGACGTAGCTTGGATTTTCTTTAAGAATTTCCCATATACGGTCGGGATTTTTTGCGAACCATTCGCGTTGTTCTTCGATATCGCCGCGTTCTAGGAGGCCTTTTTCGCGCATAATTCTGCCGGAGCTTATGTATTTGTGTCCATTTTGCCCTGCGTAGTTGACATTAACGGTGCTGCCGTCTTCAAAGAGAAGCTTTCCGGAGCCTTGTATTTGTAGGTAGAAGACGTCGACGATGCTTTCTGCCCATGCAAGTTCAAGTCCTCGTCCTTCAAGTTTCTTTTGTCCGTCGATGACTTCGCGGCTATAGTATGTGCGGTGTTTTCGTCTATAGCGGGCGAGTTCTGGCGGTACTTTATAGATGGGTGTATAGCCTTCTTTATATGTGCGGCTTGCTTTGATGAGTGGTTCGTAGTAGCCGGAGTACATGATGCCTTCGCTGACGGGGAACCAGACAAATTTTTCGTCAAAAAGATTTGGCTGGCTGTCTAATAGTGGCAAAAGAGTTTTAAGTGTCACGAGTGTATGGAGCATTTGCCCCCATGTGAGTTTGAGCCCGGGTCTATCGACAGCGATTTTATCTGCGTTCTTTCCTTTGACATAGGCGATACTTTTCTGCAATGTGGGTGCTATATCTTTCCATGAGCGCAGGGCTTGATTTGTGGGTTTAAGGTGTTGTAGAAAGAAATGCCTATCTTCGAGATTTTTCCCATTGACTAGGGGTGGCCCTATGGGTGTTGGTGGGGGGACTTCTTTTTGACATGCACTTGATAAGACAACGCACGCAAATAAGAAGAATAGGCTTGTATAGCGTGTAAAAGTTTGTATTTTTTTAAGAAAATATGCATTCATAAAGTTCTTGTCCCGTGTATAAGGCTATTTATTATCAACAATTAAAGGAGAATACATGAATATGACACCAGCGTGCTGGTTAACTCACCGCGTTTCTTATGGAGAAACAGACGGCATGGGTATTGTTTACTATGCAGAGTATCTGCATTTTTTTGAACGCGCACGCAGCGAGCTTATCCGTTCTTACGGTTTGAGCTATGGGGAAGTAGAAAGGCGCGGCGTCCTGTTGCCTGTACGCGAAGCTTCGTGCCGCTATCGCGCCTCTGCCAGATACGATGACCTTATACATATTCATACAAGTATTTCGCATTGGACTCGCGCGTCGGTCACGTTTATATACGAAATATTTAACGAGGACAAGGAAAAAGTGCTTGCCTCTGGCAGTACGCAGCATGCATGCGTCACGAAAGATGGCAAACCTTGCCCTATACCTGAATGGCTTAAGGATTTATTTTTATAGATTTTTTAAGCAGTTCAACCAGTGTACACCTACAATTTTTTGATTTTGTGAAAAATTTTTTTTTATAAGCGTCGCTGAAAATCTACCGATACGATAAAAAAATGCGAGAAATCATTCCCAACAAAGGAGTTATGATGAAAAAAATATCTTTCCATATAGAAAATGTCCACTGCACAAATTGCTCCGGTCGCGTTGAAAAACTGCTCACAGCATTACCCGTGGTGGCAAGCGTGGGCGTCAATGTCCTGCGAAAAAGTATGGAAGTGACCCTTCACGACGCATACGCAAACGACGCACGAACACATGCAAACACTGTCATTGAAGCCATGCAAGGCGCAGGCTACGGCGCATCTCTCGTAAACGAGACTGACCTCCCACCAAGCCAAGACAAGGCACAAAATCAAAAAAATCCGCCCGAAAACACAGTCCCCCCCACCCTACTCGCCTCAATATGCCTCTCCCTCATCCTTATGTACATCGCCATGGGGCCGCTTCCAGAAGGAGTAGCGCAATGGCTTCGCACAGAAAATATAGCTCTCTTCGTAAGCCTGCAAGCACTGCTCTGCGCTCCCGTACTCTACTTTCACAAAAATATTTTCATTTCAGGTGCCCGCGCCATGCGCGCACAAAGCCCAAATATGGACAGCCTCGTCGGACTTGGTGCTAGCGCCGCCGTACTCTTCAGCATTTGTCAAATATTCTGGGCAAACAGCATAACACCGGAAAACTCCCAACATTGGGCGCATAATCTCTACTTCGACGCCGCCGCCATGATCTTGGCACTCATATCACTCGGGAAACACTTCGAAGAAAAAGCACGCAAACGCACCTCAAGCGCCATAGATAGCCTCCTAAGGCTTGCCCCAAAAACTGCACTGCGCCTCGAAAATGGTGCGGAAATCACCGTTGAAACACAAGACATACGCAAGGGAGACACCCTTGTCGTCCACGCAGGACAAAGCATTGCCGCAGACGGCATCGTCAGCATGGGCAGCGCCTTTGTCAATGAATCCTTTCTGACAGGCGAAAGCATCCCCGTAGAAAAACACGTGGGCGACACCGTCATCGGCGCAACAATAAGCACATCCGGATTTTTCCACATGACAGTCACAGGCGTCGGCGAAGCCACAACACTTGCACGCATTGTACGCCTCGTCGATGAAGCTATGCTCAGCAAAGCGCCCATTGCCCGCTTGGCAGACCGCGTTAGCGCCGTCTTTGTTCCTGTCATCATCGTCATCGCACTGCTCACCTGCGCCGTATGGCTCCTCATGGACGCAAGCCTCTCCTTCGCAGTTGCACGCGCTATCTCCGTCCTAGTCATCTCCTGCCCCTGCGCCTTGGGACTTGCCACGCCAACTGCAATCATGGTCGGGGCAGGCATGGGCGCAGAACGCGGCATGCTCTTCAAATCCGCCGCCGCACTAGAAAGACTCAGCACAATAGACACCGTCGTCATCGATAAAACAGGCACACTCACGCACGGAAATGCCACTGTCACAGATATTTTACCCGCCGATGACACAAACAAAGACACTCTCCTGCGCTTCGCCGCCAGCATCGAACGCCTCTCAGGTCATCCCCTAGGCCAAGCCATTGTCAACAAAGCCCTCGAAGAAAAAATAGAGCTCATCCCCTCTGAACACTACGAAAAGTTTGAAGCACGCGCAGGACTCGGCGTCTCAGCACTCCTTGCAGGACAACGCGTACTTGCAGGCAATGCACGACTGCTCGCAGAAGAAAATATCCCCTGCAACACGCAAGACGAATCCCTCGCCTCACAAGGCAAAACTGTCCTCTATTTCGCCCAAAATAACACCCTCCTCGGACGCATTGCCGTCGCCGACACCGTGCGCGAAACAAGCGCCGACGCCATAAAACACCTCCACTCCCTCGGACTCAAAGTCCTCATGCTCACAGGCGATAATGCCGTCACCGCACGCGCCGTACAAACACAGCTTGCCATTGATGAAGTCGTCGCAGAAGTGCGACCCGATGAAAAAGAAGAAAAAATTCGCGCTCTCCAACAACAAGGAAAACGCGTCGTCATGGTAGGCGATGGCATCAACGACGCACCAGCCCTCGCACGCGCAGATGTAGGCATAGCTATAGGTGCAGGCACCGATATCGCCATGCAAACAGCAGACCTTGTACTCATTCACAACGATATAGCCCATGTCTGCAAAGCCTATACCCTCAGTAAATCCGTGATGCAAACCATTAAACAAAACCTATTCTGGGCATTTATTTATAATATACTCCTTATCCCCCTCGCCGCAGGACTCTTCTACATCCCTTGGGGCATAAGCCTCAACCCCATGTGGGCCGCAGCAAGCATGAGCATAAGCTCGCTCACCGTCGTATGTAACGCACTACGCTTACGGCGCCGCTGAGTTAGTTGTTTAATATGACAGTTGTAGTATTGAGTTTTTTTGAAAAAGCTTGTGGGGGGAAAACTTTTTTTG
>CAYJHT010000253.1:0-4212 GCA_964369615.1 uncultured Desulfovibrionaceae bacterium | reverse complement strand
TCGTCACAGAGCCTGTGGCGTCCGCGATGGTCACGTCTTCCGTCGTCACTGTCAATGTGGCTTCGCTCGTATCGCCGTCGCTGTCTTGTACAGTGTAGCCAAACTCAAAGCTGACATCATCAGAGGTGGTGTCTTCATGAGAATCAAAAGTATATTCACCGTTCGGCTGGAACGTGATTGTGCCTGCGGTGGATTCAAACTTGAAGGAACCGTCTGTGGTAGGCACTTGCGCCCAGCCAGCAGGAGCGGTCACGCCTACAAGAGCGCCGCCCTCCTTCCAGCCGTCAGCGCCGGACTCGTCCGCGACATCGCCTGCGCCAGCGTTTGCGCCGCCAAGTACGTTGCCGGATACGGAAGAACCTTCCGCCACACTAGCAATATCATCTTGCGCTTCGGGCTTTGCGTCCGTGATGGTCACGGTCACATTCAATTCACCCGTATTGCCGTCGGCGTCCTTCGTCGTGAATGTCACTTCGGGCAGGGTGGCAGAATCTGAACCCTCTTCGTGTGGCAGAGGCTTTGTCTGCTCAAAGAAGATCTTGTCGCCTTCCATGGTGAACTCACCGTATTCGCTCGTGGGCAAGTTCGTTCCGTCAACTGTCACGCCTGCGGGCAAGTTGTCGATACTTACTTCTACCTTATTACCGATGTTCGTGTCGCCAGTTGTGACAGAACCGGTCGCGTCCGTGATGGTCACGTCTTCGGTCGTCACTGTCAATGTGGCGTCGCTCGTATCGCCGTCGCTGTCTTCTACAGTATATGTAAATTCAATGCTCTCATCGCCGTCAAGGCTGTTTTCACCGGATTCGAAAGTATAATCGCCGTTCGGTTGGAACGTAATAGTTCCCTTGCCTGCATCAGATTCAAAGGAGAAGGAGCCGTCTGTAGTGGGTACTTGCGTCCAGCCGGCAGGAGGGGTCACGCCTACAAGGCCGCCGCCTTCTTTCCAACCGTCAGCACCGGAGGCGTCGGCGACATCGCCTGCGCCAGAATTCGTACCGCCGAGCACATTACCAGAGACAGAGCCTCCCTCAGTCACATTTGCCGTATCGTCTTGCGCGTCGGGAGCATCGTCTTGGATGGAGACATTGACTTCGGCTTCATAGGTATTGCCGTCTTCATCTTCCAATGTCACAGTAATTTTGCCACCACTCACGACGTCGTCATCGCCGTGATTGACATTGTCCTTCAAGGTTACTTCAACATTACCGTCTTCATTGACTGTGACGTCGTACAAATTCGGATCAAAGACGAGGCTGTCCTTATCTACTATATAGCCATCAGGCGTTTCCCACACAGCCGTTTCCCTATCGGTATCGGCATCGGTGCCATCGTCATCAAGGCCGCTCTCATCCACAGTAATGGAAGGGTCAAAGTCAGGAGCGTCAGGCATGGTGACTTCGATATCAACGCTTGTGCTGTCAGAGTCGCCGTCCTTATCGGTGATGGTAATTTCAATATTTTCCTTACCATCCGTGTTAGGCTTGGCTTCATAGGTGAAGTCACCGGTCTCAGGATCGAGTGTCAGCGTGCCATTGTCCAATTCAAAGGAGAGGGTGCCGTCTTCATTTTCCTTATCGGGTTGCTTGCCATTGATGGTGATATCGTGTTCATCAAGGGTACCGTCGCCAAGTGTGATATCAAACTTGCCCGTCGTGCTGCCGCCGGACTCCATATCATTTGGTTCTGTATTTACTTCCACATCTGGGATAAGATTCGCAGGTGGGGGCGTCGGTGTAGGATCGGGCGTAGGCGTTGGATCTGGCGTAGGCGTGGGAGTAGGATCCGGCGTAGGCGTGGGAGTAGGATCGGGCGTAGGTGTAGGCGTGGGAGTAGGATCGGGCGTAGGTGTTGGATCCGGTGTAGGATGTGGCGTGGGTGGATTTGTGCCACCGGATGGTGGAGTCAAAAGACCTGTCGTTCCATCACCTTCACCGCTACCATCGCCTTCTTCACCGTCACCGCCGTCGATAAATTCGTCTTCATCGCCGCCATCAGGCCACTCTTGGTCAAGGCGCGTTTCGCGTCCAATACCGCCTAAAAGTTCACCGGACACAAAGTCTTGCCCTGTGCCGCCGCCTTGTACCACTGCCGCAGGACCTGCTGCCGGCATCAAGGTTTCGTCAAGTGCTGCAAAGAAGGATTCGCCGGGGATAACAGCGCCTTCCACTTCAAACTCAGGCATATTTTCGCTTGTATATGCCTCATAGAAGTTTTCAAGAACGATGCTTGAACCGTCATCAAAAGAAAAAACAAGATTATTATCTTCGCGCTCAAGAAGAGCATCGCCGGGATTAAATTCGAGGACAAGCCTGTCGTCGGCTTGTGGGGCAATAACGCCTTCCTGCCCTGCTGCAGGCTTTTGCAATAAAATATCAGCCATGATGTGCTCCTAAAAAAACAACGGCGGCGACACGGTTTGCTTGCAGGCATGCACATAGATAAGGCTACACACCACACCGAACACAAGAAAAAAGCAAGCATACGCCAAAAAAAGACGCATCGCCAAAATGATCATGAATAAATATAAGGAAGGTAAGAGCCCGACAAGTGGCAAAATAGCGCCTCTCTTGTCATAAATATGGGCGGGGAAGTATAGCCCCAGAACGCTCACACAACTGAATCACCCATCCGGGCGACACGAAAAGCGCTCCAAAATATTCTAGAATGCTCGTCCAGCATTCGTGCCACGCAAAAACGGCACAGCCCCTATGTAAGACTGTTAGAAAAGCTTGTCAACAAAAAAAGGCAGAAAAATAAAAAAAAACTCCCCTCAGGGGCACATTGTATACATTTTCTAGAAAAAAACAATCGCATACAAGATTTTCTCACTATGCATTAAATACAAGACTACTCACTATCACACACGAATAACATGTAAAATCATACCTTACTCGTATGTAAACGACGCAATCATGCTTTTCAACACCACCACCACGACAAAACCTCTTTCAAAAAACGAAATTAGAATGCCGTAAATAAAATACAACTCCCCCCCCACATGCGTCTTGACGTATGGCTTTGTATCAGTTATGAACAAGCTGTTTGCGTAAGGGTCGTCTTCTCCCCTTTTTATTCGGAGAACACAACCAAGCGCATGTGGCAAAAGTTACTTGCCAAGGCACACCGCCTTGACACGGATGAGGTTTTTTTGCACCAACAAAGTGTAACGACTATCACGAGGACTATTTCATGAAGAACGGTAAAACACTGCTACGATGTATGAGGATGCTGGTGGTGCTTGCCGTGGTCACAGCAGGACTAGGCATGGCGCAAGCCATAGCCGCTCCCGCTTTGGAACCCACCGAAAGTGGCGCTCCTTCGGCCATGGTCATTTTTCCAGTCACTGAAAAACCAGATGCATCTGGTGCCGGTATGCGTCCGGCTGTTTTCAACCACCTTGTACACGAACAAAAAGTGGCAGACTGCGAAAGCTGTCACCACACAGGCGATATGGTCTCCTGCACAAGCTGTCACACAGTTGAAGGGAAAGAAGATGGCAACTTCATAACGCTCGAAAGAGCCATGCACGCTGAAAATATCGCCCCGCGAGGCGATGGTGCAACAACGCCGTCAAGCTGCGTGAGCTGTCACGTCGCAAACCTTGAACGCCAAGAATGCGCAGGCTGCCACAGCCTTATCCCCACACCCCCACGCACAGAAGAATATTGCGCCACATGCCACGACGTCAGTGCCTATATGACACAAGATCAGTTCGAACAAGGCATCCGCGGGGAACTTTCTGCTGAAGAAAACGAAGACCTTGCCGCAGAAACCGTGTGGAACAGAAAGCACGATGCAGAAAAGCCTGTATCTTCCTTGAAAATCCCTTATAAAGTGCTCATCGACGGCCTTTCCGATCAATACGAAGGCAACCTCTTTGTCCACGCACGCCACTACTCATCTCTCTTAAAGCGCATCGGCGATGATAAGCTGGCCGCCGCATTCCACACAGACCCATATACTCTGTGCGCTGCATGCCACCACAACAGCCCTCCCTCGCCAACACCGCCAAAGTGTGTGAGCTGCCACTCCCCCACTATCGATCCAGAAAATCCCGAGCGCCCTGCACTTAAGGCCGCTTATCATCTACAATGTATGACGTGCCACGAGGCCATGGATGTCCCAAGACCTCAAAATACGTCTTGTACAACGTGCCATAAGGTACGGGTCGACTAAGAAGGAGCACAAAATGAACCGCAGAAAATTCCT
>CAYJHT010000252.1:0-4213 GCA_964369615.1 uncultured Desulfovibrionaceae bacterium | reverse complement strand
TTCAAAAAAACCAATTGTTTAACATGAAAAAACAGCTTTCGAATGCTACTTGGGTTCACATGGTTACTCGCAGTTTTGAGAGCTTATTACTGCTACTTTAATATTTACAACTGTAATACTAGTGCCTTGTAAAACCTAAAAACAAACTTAAAACTACATGTTCGTAACGTAAAAAAGGGCATTTGTACGTTTGACAGTATAACGAATGTAGATTACTGTTCACGCCGTCGTGCCGTCCCCTTCTTTCTGTGTTGCAAATGTGGGAGGGCTGAAGTATTTTTTACTAACATTTTTGTAGACTTTGCATGAAAAAAATCATTTCTTGCTTGATGCTGTCTGCACTCATGGCAGGTACCGCCCATGCGGCAACAGCCTTTGACCCTCGCTCTGTAGGTATGGGCGGCATAGGCGTGTCAACAGCAGACCACTTGACAGCTCCTTTCCACAACCCCGCATTAGCCGCAAGACATGCCGAGGATGTGAGCGTGGGCTTTGTCTTGCCTTCTTTTGGGGTGTTTTTACAAGATAAAGATGATATGATTCAGGCAGTAACTGATATCAGCGACTCCATCAGCAATTTAGACAACAACAACACGCTTGCCAACGCCAACAGCGTCGTGAGCGACTTGCAAGAATTACGCGGCAGTATTGGCTTTATTGAAGCCGGTGCCGGTCTTTCGCTCTTTATCCCCACAGACTTTATTAATATCAGCCCTTTTGTGAAGGCGCAGCTTGATGTCATGGTCTTGGCGGATATTGACCAAAACGACCTGATTGCTGCTAACTTAACAAATCCTGCCCATCAATACGGATCCATTGCCAGCGCGTCCGGCGTCCTTGTTGTTGATTATGGTGTCGCTTTATCTAAGGCCATAGAGTTTGATTCAGGCACCTTGTATGTCGGTATGTCTCCAAAAGTTCAACAGATTGAAACTATTAACTATGCAGTGGGCATTGAATCCTTCGACGATGGCTTTGAAATTGGCGATTACATGAAAGCGCACATGGGCTTCAACGTGGACTTGGGCGTTGCCTATGAAATTGAGCAAGGCTTCACCTTTGGTCTTGCCGCTACCAACCTTATTCCGCAAAGCTACACCACCAACAGGGTATTAGGTCTGACTGCTGAATATTTAATTCACCCTGTCTTCACCGCCAGCGTAAGCTATGTCTATGAAGGTTTTACCATTGGCGTGGACGTGGATATCAACGAAACACAGCGCTTCACAAGAATTGTTGAACGCAATGGCAGCGTCAACGATAAGGACGACAACGTACAAATGGGCAGCATTGGTGCAGAATATGCCTTTACAGATTGGGCAAGCATTCGTGCAGGTTATGAGCTTGATTTGCGCAATAACTTGAAGAGCCAGTTCAGCGCAGGCCTTGGCTTGAAGCTCTTTGACACCGTGGGCATTGATGTTGCCGGTGCCATCGGCGCAGGCAACACTTACGGCGCCTCTTTACAATTGCATGTCACCTTCTAGTGCCTTGTATTTACTAAAAGTATACATATAAAAGCAAAAAGCTCGTTTGAAGAAAAATCATTCGGCAGCTCTTTTTACATGCTAAACAGATGGTTTTTTTGAAGGTGTGTGTGGGGGGAAAGCTTTTTTTCCCAAAAAAAGTTTCCCCCCACAAAAAACTACTTATCTTCCTCAACCCATGCGCGTGAACGTGCCACAGCGCGATGCCATTGATGTAAGAGAGCTTCGCGTTGATCGGCAGACATTTTTGGCTCAAAGCGACGATCAAGTTGCCACTGTGCGGCCAGTTCTTCTTCTGTTTCCCAGAAACCTACGGCGAGCCCGGCAAGGTAGGCGGCGCCGAGTGCGGTTGTTTCTGTGACTGTTGGGCGTTCTACGGGCACGCCTGTCAAGTCGGCTTGATATTGCATGAGCATACTATTACGGCTGGCGCCGCCATCGACACGCAATGCGGTGAGGGGGACACCGGCATCTTTTTGCATGGCATCAATGATATCAAGTGTTTGAAGAGCGATGCTCTCAAGTGTCGCACGGGCGATATGACCACGGTTTGTGCCGCGTGTGATGCCCATCATGGTTCCTCGTGCGTACTGATCCCAATAAGGCGCACCGAGTCCGACGAAGGCTGGCACAAAGAAAACACCGCCATTATCGGGGACAGTGGAGGCAAGACCTTCCATATCGGAAGAATCTTTAATAATTTGCAGGCCATCCCTAAGCCATTGGACGACGGCGCCGCCAACGAAAACGCTGCCTTCAAAGGCATAGTGTAAGCCGGAAGCATTTTGCCATGCCACTGTTGTCAACATATTATTCTTACTTTCTTTCGCCTTTGTGCCAGTATTCATGAGCAAGAAGCAGCCAGTGCCATAGGTATTTTTCGCCATACCTTCTTTGAGGCAGGCATTTCCGTATGTGGCGGCTTGTTGGTCGCCTGCAACGCCTGCGATGGGAACGGCGGTGCCAAAGTACTCGGCATGTGTATGAGCCATGACACTGGAAGAAGGCTGTACATCTGGCAGCATATTGCGTGGTACGCCGATAATTTCCAAGAGTTCGTCATCCCACTGGCCTGTATGGATATTGAAGAGCAATGTACGACTTGCATTTGATGGGTCGGTCACATGTGAAGTACGTTTGCTCAAGTTCCAGATAAGCCATGTATCGACGGTGCCGAAGAGTAAGTCACCTGCTTCGGCTTTTGCGCGTGCGCCTTCGACATTGTCTAGTATCCAGCGAACCTTTGTGCCTGAAAAGTAGGAGTCCAACACGAGGCCGGTTTTTTCGCGAATGAGGTCTGCTTTACCTTCGCTGCGTAATTGGTCGCAGAATCCGGCGGTACGGCGATCTTGCCAAACTATCGCATTATAAATAGGTGCGCCAGTTTTTTTATCCCAAACGACAGTCGTTTCGCGTTGGTTTGTGATGCCTATGGCGGCGATATCATTGCCGGTGATACCAGCGGCTTTCACGCAATCGCGTGCCACGTGGGCTTGCGTATCAAAGATTTCCGTCGGGCTGTGTTCTACCCAGCCGGGTTGGGGATAAATTTGAGTAAATTCTTTCTGTTGCACTTGGATAATATTGGATTTATGGTCAAAAAGAATAGCGCGGGACGAGGTGGTTCCTTGATCCAAGGCGAGAATATACTTTGCACTCATAATGTCAAACTCCTTGAAAACTACTTAAAATGTTTTAAATTCAGTACATTTACGCGACAAACAGCGCTATATAGCGCCCGTCATTTTGCCGACAGCAAAGGCCAATAAAGCGCCGGCAAGGGGAGCTACAACAGGCACCCATGCATAGCCCCAATTGGAATCGCCCTTGCCATGAATTGGCAGTACAAAGTGTGCGATACGCGGGCCAAGGTCACGGGCAGGATTGATAGCATAGCCTGTAGGGCCACCAAAAGAAAGACCCAATGCCCACACGAGCACGGCGACCATATAGGGGCCGTATCCGGGAGGAAGTGTGCCATTATTTTTGTGGAATATCATAAAGATGCCAAAGACCAGCAAGAATGTGCCAATGAGTTCGCACAAGAAGTTTGCGGGTTTTTTATCGATGGCAGGGCCTGTACTGAAAACGGCGAGTTTTGCGCCAGGATCGTCTGTCGCTTCCCAATGCGGCAAATAAGCAAGCCATACAATAACACCACCGGCAAAAGCACCAGCCAATTGTGCCAACATAGTCACTATAGCATGGCCGACTGTATAGACGCCAAGCATAGTTTTTGCGAGAGTCACTGCGGGGTTTAAGTCTGCCTGAGGCGCACCTAGTGCGACGGCGGTATATACCCCCATCATAACGCCGAAAGCCCAACCAGCTGTAATACAAATCCATCCGCCGCCATAGGCTTTAGAATCTTTCAGGATGCAGCACGCAACAACGCCGGAACCAAAGGCCAGCAGCATCATGGTTCCCATGAACTCGCCAAGTAAATTTGTCATACTATCCTCACAAAATGGGCACATTTACGCAAAAAAAACTTCACACTAAGCATAAGACGCCCCTTTCTTATCCTTCACGTGTGGGTTTACAACCAGAGTCTCGACTTATTCCATATCATAGTCCACACTTTGCGGCAAGTTTTTTCTAGAAAGGGCTTTGGGGAAAACCCGGCATTCTAAGTATGTTTTTTAAAAGGGGTTTGGGGGGAAAACTTTTTTAGGGGCTGTTTCTAAATAAATTCTTTTGCATTTTGTCACTCTTCTGAAGGGTCA
>CAYJHT010000251.1:0-4229 GCA_964369615.1 uncultured Desulfovibrionaceae bacterium | reverse complement strand
CAATGGAAGGGCGCAGCGTCATCACATGCACAGGACAAGCACGAGTCGGCGAGAATACAGTAGACGTATATATACAAAGGTACTCCAACACCCTCGAAGAGCTGACATACTTAGCATCCTCGCTCAAGGCGCGTCTGCCACGGGAGCGTGCAATCATAAAGGCACGGACAGAGGCCTCACGCAGACAGCGCATAGAACTCGAAGAACGCATTTCGACCGCCGAGGCAGGAATAGAGGAAAATATGCAGATTTTGAGAACAGAACAAGCGGAAATCAAGCAAATTTTGGACACTATACTCAATCCAAGCGGCGGAGGCGACGGGCGCCTCAAGGTTATCCTGCACACGCTCAACAACCACAAGAAGCGTATGTCCGTGTTGCGCACAAAGCTGAACAACATGCCCAAGTAACAAACAGGCCGCCCATCGACGTGTTGCAGAGCGATAAAGTGCCTCTGGAGGTGTTACGAAACACTGCGGCACGGTTTTCGATGGCGACACAGCTTGCGTCGTTGCGTGACAGCATGGCGACGCGTATCTCAAACACTGAGAGGCCGTGCCTATCCCTTGCCCTGTTACAGGTTGACAAGACGCCTTTGGAGCTTCTCAAAGAACAGGCAACGCAATTTGCGACAAGCACCGCTCTATGGCAGCTCTCACCATTGCTGCAAAGCATACCTTGCCTTCAAAAAAGAAAGACCGTTACGCCCCCTCAAACTCTCGCAAAACTTACAGCAACACCGAAAGCGTTGCAATATTTGAAAGAACAGGGACGCATCTTGACAGAATACAATGCACTGGAGTGGTTGTCAGAGTATTTACAAACACCTGCACCGCCTTTGCGCACTCGACCTGCCACACTGCACACACTTGAGGCACGCCCTGACATATTGCAAGCGATGCAAGCCTCGGTAGCGGACGTGATTGAATACGACGCTCTGTATACTATTTTGCAACGGCTTCAGCAACAAGTAGAGCGACACAAAGCCTTGAAAATACAGACAGAAGAAGCGCAGCGACTCAACGTGCAAAGCCTCCTCTTTCAAATGCCATTTCTCAAAATCACCGACGATTTCCGTACCGAATGCGAGAATATAGTACGCGGCATTTTAGAGAAAGCGAGTACGGAGCACCTCTTACTCCAAGGGCAGGAAACGCAGCAAGAGAACACATACGCGGATGAAGGCGAGTCGGTGAATGACATGTCGTATATGGGGATGTAAAATAGATGCAGCTTGCTTTTTACTGCCCCCCTCCCCCTACAAGCGTGTTTGATTTCGGGCGCACCTCTCTGCTCGTATACAGGAGACATCACAAACCTTGCACAACATCCTTGTCCAGTCTTTGTTTACGCGCTTTCCAGTCGGGCATATGAATGGTTAAAAAAGTATAAAAATCTTTATTATGATGAGGATACAGGAGATGTGTCAATTCATGCAAGACAACATACTGAATACACTGTAAGTCAGCTTTGAGTAAATACTCATTGAGGGTGATTTTATTGCGCCTTGGAGTGCAACTACCCCACTGTGTTTTCATTTTTCTGATATGTAATGCAGGCATAGCGACATTATATTTCTTCAACACCTTGTTATATATATCATTCATGGCTTTTGTAAAAATCTGTTCCGCCTGTTTACGCCAAAATGTATGGATGAGCTGATGAAAACGTTCCGCGCTTTCCACGTTTTTTAAATACACATACATTGTCTGCTCATCTATTTCGACATACTCTTTCAATGCACACTTTTTTAAGATACGGACATTTTTTCCAAGATATTGCGTAGACGTGCCATGCTTGATATCAAGCAATGAGTTATGGCCTTGTGATTCCTTGTATTTTTCTAGCTGCTTTATTATCCAAGTTTTTTTTGATGATAACACCTTGGCTATATGTTCACTGTCAGCGCTTTGAGGAACGGAAAGTCGCACCTGTAAATCGCTAAAAACTTTTAAGTGTATATTTTTAATAGACTTTCTAAGAATACTGATGGGCACCACCCCGTGACGAATATCAAGCTCCAAGTAATACTTTTCCACTAAAACCTCGCAAGGGCGACTTTCATAATTTCGTCAATGAGCAAGTCAATCACTTCTACATTGGATTTGTCGATAGGCACGCCTAACTCGTCAAACAAAGTAAATAAATGGTCATCGAGGACACGATGGATGGACTTATGCGCTATCTCGTTGTGCTTCCAATCCCTTTTAGTGTTTTCCATTATGGCTAGTTTGACTTTTTGAGCAAATTCTGCGCATTTCTCTTCAAAATCAAGAGTCATTGCAATGCCCATTTGGGGGGGAATAATAGTCACAAAGGCTCCGTAGAAAGCTTTGCTGTCGCTATCGTGCATGATGGAAGCAGGATAATCCTTGGTGGTAAAACCATTTCTAAAATCATGCGCCATTTGCTCCATGTTCGTAAAATACATGTCAACATCACGGCTTTGCGCGTATTCAGTCAGCGTGTTTTTTATTTTTACAGAAAATTCTTCAAACAACAGAGGGTCATCATAACGAATTTGCTTGAGCTTGCTTTCAATCCTTGTTTTGATGGCGTCCGCCATAGCCTCTTTTGACCCAAGGGTTTCCAAAAGCTCTTGCATGGATTTTTCATCCATAATAGAGACAGGCTCCACTATAATCTTGACATCGGTGGCAGTGACAAATGTGTCAAGCAGAGCTTTAATACCATCTTCATACTGCGCGAAATCCAGCTTGTCATCATATCTTGCCACAACGCTTTCACGCAATTTCTTAAAGAATAAATAATCTTCTCGATATATACTCAGCTGGTCTACACCCACCGCCACAAAGATAGCACGATGTACATGAGCAAGATTCAAAAGACCGGCAAATGTTTTCAGCTTCTCATAAAATTCTTTCCGCTTCTCTTCTTCTTGCAAAGCTTCTTGCCATTGATTGGCGGAAGTTTTTTTCGGGAGATGGTCAAAGAGCTGCCACAATGCCCCGTGCGCCTCTTCAAGCTTCTTTTTTTCATCGAGTGGGCCAAAGACAGCGTCGGCAATGTCATTCTTATCAAAATTATTAAAGCCGGATTCCGCATCGTCATACATATCCACAGCGGCTTTCAAGCTCGTAAAGACGCCCCAATAATCCACAATGAGGCCAAAATCCTTGCCACCGTGTACGCGGTTCACTCTGGCAATGGCTTGCAAAAGATTATGCTCCTTCATGGGTTTATCAATATACAGCACAGAGGCGACAGGCGCGTCAAAGCCCGTCAAAAGCTTATCCTTCACTAATAAAATATTGACGTCTCCCTCAGGATTCACAAAGCGATTGCATACGCTTTCTTCATACTTTTCGTCATTTTCGCCAAAGTGTGGCTTTACATAGTGCGCGTGATATTCTTTGATTTTTGCCATGGCCGATGTGGTGGCGTCATCATGGTTTCCCTCAGCCTTTTCCCCAAAGGTGATGACCACAGCAGGCTTTATCTGCTCATTGTGCAAGCTCGTCAGCGTATTAAAAATTTCCACCGCCGCCGCGCGAGATGAGCATGCAATCATGGATTTTTGGTGCTTGGGTATACAATATTGCAAAAAATGCTCAGAAATATCCCATGCGATGAGGTTGAGGCGGCTACTGACCTCAGCAAGTCTTTTAAAGCGGCTAAAGCGAATTTTAAGCGCGTTCTGCTGGTCGTCCGATAAGCCCTTGGTCATGTTTGCGAAGCGCTTATCTATTGTTGCTGTAGGTTCATTTTGCACAACCACACGCCCCTCATAGACCAAGGGTACAATCACCTTGTCCTCAATGCCGCGTCGCATACTATAGCTGTGGATGCCGGGGCCAAAGCGGGCATACGTATTTTTCTTTTGCTTTGCGATGAGCGGCGTCCCTGTAAAGCCGATAATTGTGGCATTGGGCAAGACCTCGCGCATGTAGTTGTACATGGCCTTGTAGTGACTGCGGTGCGCCTCATCCACAAAAATATAAAATTTGTCACTGTCAACGGTTAAGTATTTATTCTTACAAACAGTTTCAAACTTATGCACAAGTGTCGTGATAAGCGTCTTGCTTTTGTCTTGAAGCAAGACTTTCAAACCTTTGCCCGTGCCCGCTCGCGTTGGCTGCATGGACGTTTTGGCAAAGTTATCCTTAATTTGCTTGTCAAGGTTCACCCTGTCTGTAACCATGATAAAACGCGAATTTTCTAAAGCTTTTTGAGATTGAATCATCTTCACAAGCATAATCATGGAGAGG
>CAYJHT010000250.1:0-4236 GCA_964369615.1 uncultured Desulfovibrionaceae bacterium | reverse complement strand
CAGAAAGGTCTACGTCTACTGCGCCTTCAACGTCACAACCCCCAGCGCTGAGGAACACCCTTGCGGGCGCATCTGGAGCTACTGCACCTACACTCACATTTAGGTCACAACCCCCAGCGCTGAGGAACACCCTTGCGGGAGTAAGCTTTTTATAGCCTTATTTCATGCGGCTTTGCAAGGCCTTTTTTCAGACCCCCCCCCTTGTTTGAGCGCTCAATTTTACACCTAAGTTGCATTAAAAAAGGGGGGGTCTGTAACCTGTCAAAATATTAAAAGAATTTTTAATCGCGCCTGATTCAAGCTACAGGACTGAAATCATTAATATTTTCAAAATTTACCACAGAAGTGACGGGGGAAGCGCCCACCACTGATTTCGTCTAAGGAGATGGGGCGTTTTGCCCTGACACATCCATTGTTGCAAATATCGCACTTGCTGCTCCATAAGCTTTTGCAATGTCCCCGCATCTCCTCTGCGACAGGTATGTAATTCTTGTTCAAAGTGCGCCAAGGCAATTTTTCGTCCTTCCTTTACCATGTTCCACTTGCGTTTTTCAAAGGCAAAATGCTCAGGACGAATGATGCCTTGGTTGACCATACTCAAAACCCAACGGTCGGTGCGGTGGCGGAATATTTCCTGAATATCGGCCACAAGAGTCGCGTAGCGTAAGTGCTGTTTATGCAGAAAACCCGCGTAAGGGTTCAGTCCTTCGGCGTGGACGTGCGCATGAATACGCCCAAATATCCACGATGACACCATATCCAACAAAGCGTTCCAACGGTCGTTACGATGTCGTGCTCTGCGCTGGAGACTGTGAAATTCCGGAATGACAACGCGGTCGTTGATGTATCGGAAATACACACGGGCAAGGGCACCTTCTACGCCCAAGAGGACGGGGATACTTGTGGCAGTGCTCACATTGTACAACGCATTTCTTGTAGTCTCCAAAAAGTCCGCGCATTGCCCCTTTTTGCCGTGGGTCAACCAGTAAATATAGTTTTCGATTTTACACGCGATAAGGCTTTTTGCCACAAAGAGGCGGTGCTCAGGGGAAAGCTGTTCCATGAATTGATTGTGCGCGCGCATATGTTCGTACCATCGCGCACTTTCTCGCCTCACAACGCCCTGCATATGCCCTTGCGATGAACAGAGCATGAGCGCTATGTCGTGTGACAAGCAATGACGTATAAGTGGGCCGCTCACACTGCCGACGCCATATAAAAAGATTCCACTCACATGGGCAAGGGGTGCGCTCAAAAGTTTTTCACCGTCATAACGAGCGTAGATGTCGCCGTCGTCCATGCCAACTGTGGCGCCGGGTTGGTCTATGTGAACGTGTCTTTGGAGAGGCGGACGGCATGGCACCGCGTTCATGTCGCTTAAGTCGTCTTGATAAAGGGCATGCCACGCATGGGCAAGGGCAGAAAGCGTGTCTGGCGTCCGCGTGTCACTACCCACAAGTGCGACCAAGGCGCGCGTATTTATATCTGCTAAGGGAAGCAGGCTGTCACACATGTGGAGCAAGGCCGCCTCTTGCTGTGCGACGGGTATGATGTCTGTCACGCTGCCCTCGTCTACATGCTGCGTCACATGCTGCGTCACATGCTGTACTAAATCCGCATGGGCATGACGCAAGGGGCGCAGCAGCACTTGAGCAAGGCATTCGCGCAGGAGGCGGACTTGGTCGGCAGACAGTACCACGCAGGGCACATCCGCTTCCATCGCCACGGGGAGCGTGCTTTCTATGAGCGCCGCGCATTCGGCCTCAACGCCACTATCTGACATATGCGGCAAGGCACAGCGCGCGGCATGTTGCCACAATCCCACCTTCTGCAAGGCCACATCCCCAAAGGGGCGTTGGGCATGTGTTTGAAATGCCCCCTGCCCTGCGTGAAGACGACGCCCCATATGCAAAAAGCGACACACGGCAAGCACAGGCAACAAAGGGGCAATGTCCCCTTGCAACCACAAGGAGCCCATAAAGCCGTGTACATACTTTGTGCCGTCGGTGGATTTTGCACGATGGTGAAATTCTTCATACTTCCACATCCACGGAAGACAGCGGCATCGCTCGGCGCACTGCATATAGGCGGCGTGTTCTTCTGCGGACATGGCGCCGTAAACTCTTTCGATACGGCGCAGGCACATATCCACCAACTGCGGCGCAGAAATAAAGCGCTTGCGTTCCTTATCCGTGGACTTATGGGGCAAAGGTGTGATGAACTCTATGCAAAGTTCATGGATGATGCTGTCGCCTGCGTCCTGATGCGCATAAAGCATGTGCTCCGTAGCGTCGTAAACATCATAAACGCGTGCCTGTGTGCAATCCTCCACGGCAAAGTGGCGCCGCGAATCGCTGAGCCATGCGCCGACAGCGTGAAGAAAGGCCTCAATTTCTGCGGGTGTCGCGTGAGGAAAAACAAGTTCTAAAGGATAGGACGCGCCCTTGAGGACGCGCGGCGGCAGTGGCGCGCAAGGATGAAAGAGCATGAGGGGCGGATTTTCTACTGTGCGTGCGGCAAATTTGAAAATGGCGTCGAAGACAGCGAGGGGGTGTTCTCGTGCTTGTGCGGCATACAGATTTTTAAGCGTGAGCGTACACATACGCCATGAAATATCTTGAAAAAAAGGCGACAGATACATAGGAACTCCGTGTGTTCACTCATTGCGCACGCATTTTTGGCGCATCACCCATCACTCAACGCTCTGCCCTTATGCGTTCTTCTGTATTTCTGCGTGGGACTGCGCGGCGCGTGGGCTTGGGTGCGTTCAATCACATGGTCATCAAGAGCGGGGGTCAAGTAATTTCGTCGAAAGGTGGCTGCGTGCTTCAAATCAAGACGGCGCATGAGTTCAGCGGCGCTCATTTCTTCATCTCCAAGGACGCAAAGAAGGCGCTTGACCTTGGCATCCATGCGCGGCTGTCTTTGACCTGCGCCTTGTCCCATTACTTGGTCGCTTACTTGGTCGCTTACTTGGTCGCTTTTGGGCTGTGTTTGACACGGTTTTTCCATAAGCGCCTGTAAAGCATCGTGTAAAGCTGTGAGCATAAAGTCCACGAAAACAGTGGAGTCTCCGGCTTGGTCAGCCTTGCCCAAGGTGCTGTAGTATTCCTCTTGCCTCTGACGCACGAGGCTTTCTACGGGCAGATAGGCAAGAAGAGGCTTCCATTTGCTCAAAATCAATGTTTGCCACAAGCGCCCCATGCGTCCGTTGCCGTCATAAAATGGGTGTATAAATTCAAGTTCATAGTGAAAAACACAGCTGGCAATAAGGGGATGTTCGCTTGTGTGTTTCAGCCACTGCAAAAGGTTTGCAAGGTGTTCTTGCACGAGACGGGCAGGCGGCGCCATGTGTACAAGTTGACTGCCCTGAAAGATGCCCACATGACTTGTGCGGAGCGTGCCTGCATGTGTCGCCACATTCCGCATAAGGAGTGCGTGTGCTGTGAGCATGTCGTCAAGACTATGCGCCTGCCATACGTCCAATTGCTCATAGGCCGCGATGGCGCCGTGTACTTCTTGAATATCACGGGGAGGCCCCATGACTATTTTTCCGTCTATGAGCGCGGTGACTTGTTCAAGGCTGAGGCTATTATTTTCGATGGCAAGGGAGGCATGTATGGTGCGAATACGATTTTCGCGGCGCAATTGCGGGGAAAGGCCGTCTAAAGTCCGTGCCTCAAGCTTGCCAAGGTGCTCGCAAATGGACGCAACACATGTCAGAGCTGTGCGTGTTATGGTATAGGGTGGCGTATAGGACATGCTTTTGCCGTGAATGCACCTTTTTTGTATGGTTTTTGTGTCGTGAGATGTTCCCTTCATCCATTTTTGGGAGAAGCACGCACACGGACAAGGATTTTATACGCGTATATTATGCATATGTGCAAGGTTTTTCTCTCCCTAGACGTTGTCTAATCAAAGATGTCAGAAAAAAAGTCGCCAATGCCGCTGATGGTGTCCGACACGCAATCACGGACGCCTTCGCAGAAGTAGCCGGCGGCATCAATGGGGTCATCGCAGAAGGCGAAATTGTCATAGACATTTTTCAAGCCGTTGAACACGGGCACTGCGGCAACGCTTGCGGTGACGGCGATGGCGCTCGCCGTGAGTGTCGCTCCTGTAAGGATGCCCCCCGTCGTTGCTGCTACGGCTGCTGTGCCCGCGCCCGTCGTTGCCGCTGTTGTTGCGCCCGTCGTTGCAATGGTCGTTGCCGTCGTCGTCAAAACCCGCGTGCCC
>CAYJHT010000249.1:0-4250 GCA_964369615.1 uncultured Desulfovibrionaceae bacterium | reverse complement strand
GTCACGATTGAACACGAGAACAAACTCGTAAAATTCGGCACTTGGCGGGAGCGGGAACGCGCCTGCTGCGCCTGTGCGTATGACTGCATTAACGGTAGAGGCGTCATATTGCACATTGCCGGAACTGCGTTCGAGCATAGCGCTGACGACGTTGCCGGCTTTATCGAGGCGTACTCTGACATAGGAGACCCAATTGACGCGTGATGCTGTTTCAAAGTCCCAGTGGGGGCGTACGGCTATCATCACTTGTCCCGTGTAGACATCGCTAAGGCCGCCACCACCGACGCCTGTGCCTTCACCACCGCCGCCACCGCCGAATCCGCCGGACTGTTTCTTCGCTTCTGCAAGTGCTGCGGCTACGGGGTCGACAGGACGTGGTGCAGGGCGTGGTTTTTCCTGCTTTGGTTCTGGCTTAGGCGCGGGCTTTGTTTCTTGTTTGGGCTTTTCCGGTTCCTTGGGTTTTTCTGGCTCTTTTGGTTTTTCTGGTTCTTTGGGTTTTTCTGGTTTTGGCTCGGGTTTTGGTTCTGGTTTTGGTTCCGGTTTTGGTTCTTGCTTTGGCGGTTCCGGTTTTGGTTCAGGTTTTGGTTCTACTTTGGGCTTTGGTTCTTGTTTTGGTTCAGGTTTTTGTGGTTCCGGTTCTTTTTTTTCTGTTGACGGCAAGGGTTTTGGGTCGATTATGGGCGCGGCTTCTTCCGGTGCTTGTATGGGTGCAGCGGGTGTTGGCGCTTCTCGTGGCGGTGCGGGTGCTATGCCATCACCTTCATTGCCTTGAAGGCCAAGAATGGGAGAAGGTGCTCTGTTGCCGCCCATGGCACCGTCTACCAAGGAGATGTATACTGGCGCCGACGTGATATCGATGGGCGATGACGCAGGCCACAGGTATCCCCCCACGAGGAGGCCGCAATGGAGGGTGACGGAAAGGATATAGGCAAGAAAGCGCATGAGTTCCCTATTGCTTGTTTTGTCCGGCAGGGTTTGCGGAGCTTTCGCCACGAGTGGCAACGACGCCCAGTTTTTCAATTCCTGCGGCTTTTATTTGTCCCATGACATCGACAACGATGCCATAGGGGACTTCTTTGTCTGCCTGTAAGAAGAGGCCCTTGCCCTTGGATTTTACGAGATCGATGAGGAATTTTTCCAGTTCTGGCAAGGTCACTTTGTATTCATCAAGGAAGATGGTTCCGTCCTTACGCACGGTGAGCACAAGATGATCAACTTCTGTTGGAAGCACTTCTACTTGCTTTGTTTGTGGCAAGTCAACTTCAAGGCCTTCGCTCATCATGGGAGCTGCAACCATAAAGATGATAAGCAGCACAAGCATGACATCGACAAAGGGAGTGACATTGATATCTGCCACAAAGCCTTGTTTATTTCCTATATTTGCGCCCATTTTTTGTACGACCTTTGTATAAAATTTTAGCGTGTGGTGACACGTTGTTGCGCGTTTAATTCGCGTTGTACGCGATTTAGAAAGACGCCTGCAAAGTTATTGAGCTTTGTTTCTATAGCGGAAAGCCTGCCCAGAAAGATATTATAGCCTACAGTTGCAGGAATAGCTACAGCAAGGCCAATGGCGGTAGCTACAAGGGCTTCGGAGATGCCCGGTGCGACTGTGGCAAGGGAGGCAGATTTGAGCATACCGATGGAGTGAAAGGAATTCATAATGCCCCATACGGTGCCAAAAAGGCCAATGAAGGGAGCCGTATTTGCTGTGGTTGCAAGGAGTGAAAGGGAGCGTTGCAAGCGGGAAAGTTCCGTGGCGACACCGTGATGCAAGGAGCGATTGACATTGTCCACAACAACGTCTGTCGTATTACCAAGCTCCTTGGATTTATTAAACTCTACGACCCCTTGATGCGCTACAAAGTACAGCGGCGACGCAGGGTCAGAGCCTAGGGATTGTACGGCTTCTCGTAGGTCTCGTGCTTTTTCAAAGCGTGTCATTCCCTCGTCTGCCTTGCTCCGCGCAGAGCCTAATGCTACCCATTTTTGAATCATCAAAGCCCAGCTTGCCACCGACATAAGGAGCAAGAGAGCAAGAACACATTGAGCCACCAGACTGGCTTGTGCAACCATGGAAAAAAGACTGAACTCCATGCACATTTCCCCGCAAAATTTTAAAATGTAACAGCCTGTTGGAATGCTCACATTCACAGGCCGCCATATGAGTAGTACGCCGGACAGTGTATTTTTTCAAGATTTTTTTTAGACAAAACTCGCAAACTGAAGACAAGTAGCCGGAGCTTTTGACACTAATTTTTTAATTCTCACAATTCTTGCTAGAAAATAAATGTAGGACATTTTTTCACTCTGTGTTAGAGATATGTCGATGTAAGTGTGAAACTCCTTATTTTTTTGACGCACTTGACGCTAACTTATAGCCCCTCGCACAAAAAAAGAGCCTATATGCAAGAAAATTTTGTGACCATAACACCCTTGGGTGGAGTCGGAGAAATTGGCCTTAACTGTCAGCTTTGGGAAAGCCCTGCTGGTATTGTCATGGTTGACTGCGGCCTCATGTTTCCCGACCACGCCCACCTAGGTATAGATATTATTATCCCGCACTTTGAATGGCTTATGCCTATACGCCATAAGATTTTGGCCATAGTGCTGACCCACGGACACGAAGACCACATTGGCGCCTTGCCTTGGCTTGTACCACTCATAAAGGGTGTAAAAATTTATGGCTCTACATTCACTCTTGCCCTTGTCGAGCATAAATTGCGCGAGCACGGCCTCCTTGAGTGGGTGCAGCTCACCCCTCTACTCGGCGAAATCCTCGACGAAAAAGGCGATTATACGAGCCAACCTGCCCCCTTGGTCTTGGGAGACTTTACCTTTCGCTTTTTCCCCGTCTGCCATTCTATCCCCGACGGCTTTGCCCTCGCCGCAGAAACGCCCGTAGGACGTGTACTTCATACAGGCGATTTTAAAATCGACCTCAATCCCTTAGAAGGTTCCGGCACAGATATGCGCCTTTTTGAACGCTTCGCAGGTGAAGAAGGCGTGCGCCTCCTGCTCTCCGATTCGACAAATGTCGAACACGACGGCAGCTCCCTTTCCGAACGCGAAGTGAAAGAATCCCTACGCGCCGCTTTTGCAAACGCACAAGGTCGTGTTGTTATTACGCTTTTCTCAAGCCATATCCACCGTATCCAAGAAGTCTTCGACCTGGCCTATGAATCAGGACGCACCGTTGTGATAAGCGGAAAATCCTTGGCAAATAATATTGAAAAAGCGCGGGAACTCGGCTTCTTACGCGTGCCCGCTTCCTTCTTTAATGCCCATAACGGCGTCCCCGATACCCTGCCAGAAAAAACAGTCATCCTCGCCACCGGCGCACAAGGAGAGCCATACTCTGCCCTTGCGCGCATGGTCATGGGCAGGCATAAACAACTCTTCGTCATGAAGGGCGATACTATTATCATGTCATCACGCATGATTCCCGGCAATGCCAAGGCCATTTCTTCCCTCATCAACGAAATGTATCGTCAAGGAGCAGAAGTCTACTACGAACGCGTGCGCGCCATACACGCCTCAGGCCATGCTCATCGCGACGAACTCAAAACCATGCTGAACGCCACAAAACCGCAACTCTTTGTGCCCATCCACGGCGAATATAGACATCTCGTAAAACACTGTAGACTAGCGCAGGAATGCGGCGTCCCCGCTGAATGCGCCATAATCCTTGAAGACGGCGACCCACTCACCCTTTTGCCAAGTGGCATCAGACTCGAAGAAAAAATCGCGGCAGAGCGCATCCTCGTAGACGGCAAAGGCGTCGATGTGGGGCATGCCGTCCTACGTGAACGACACATCCTCGGCGGCGAAGGCATTGTTATTGTTGTGCTCGTCATTGACGAAGAAACAGGCAGTATCTTGCACGGCCCCGAAATGATTTCTAAAGGCTTTGTCTACGAACAGCACTTGCGCCACCTCCTTGAAGATGCCCAATGCCTCGTCCTCGACCTCGTTGAAGAACGCAGGCCAAATGATATCGTTCGCTTGCAAGACGGCATCCGCTCGTCTCTACGCAGGTTCTTTAGGCGCGTTTTAGACAGAGATCCCGTCGTTATCCCCGTGGTGACAATGGTGTAAGTGCGTCGCAGCAAAGACGTTTTATACGCATCATTCCGATTTATATTCTTGAGAAGTTTTTTTATTGGAGGGGAAATTTTTTTATTTTTTTATTTTCATTTTTTTAAGTTTTTTTCTTGGGGGGAAACTTTTTTTAGGAAAAAAAAGTTTCC
>CAYJHT010000248.1:0-4257 GCA_964369615.1 uncultured Desulfovibrionaceae bacterium | reverse complement strand
TCTCTTTGAGCAATTCAATACTGCGCTGTGTTTTTGTGATGAGGTCGTCAATTTTGGCGCATTGCGTGTCGAGGTAGTCGGCTATGGCTTGTTGTTCTTGGAGTGGGGGACGTGTCACAAATATCTTGGATAGTTCAAGCTGATTCACTTTAGGCATTTTAACTCTTGTCATGGTAATCATAGTTACTTGCTCTAAAAAGGCTTTTGATAAAATTTGATAAAATATATAGCGTGTATTTTCTGACGTTTGAAGTGGATAAATTTCAGCACTACAAATTCCATCACAGGGCGCAATTATCACCTTATTAAGACTGGGGCGAATTTTGCAATACAGGATGTCACCCGCATGAAACTTATTGTTATTACTAATAACACTTGCTTCATGCACAGTTTTCAACTCAAGCAGCCTGCCTGTGTTTTTTTCAATATGCTCTGGAGCTATTTGAAAACTATCCAGATAATCTAAAGGATTTACAAGGTCTTGCTTGACGGTTGCAACACGCCCAAATGTCAAAAGTTTCCAACGTGTAGGAATCTCCCCAATCCACTCAATCCCCGAATCCTTCATGGGCGCGTTTGCATCTAATCCCTTTGTGACTGCGTGGGTGATGGTCGCTTGACGTTTTTCCTTGAGTAGTTCGATGGAACGCTGTTTTTTTTCAATGAGCGTGTCAATGTGGCCTGTTTCGCGGTCGAGGAAGGCGGCGATGGCTTGTTGTTCTGCATGAGAAGGTATAGGAATTTTAAAATTCCCTATCTGTTCAAAATTAAGTCCTTCTCGGCCTGCACCATTCTGCAAGAAACCAATATGCCATTTAGCTAGTGCCGACTTCATGTATAACGCAATAAAATGTTTGTATTCTTCATTTTTTACACGAATAATACAAACATGTTGGTTTACGTTTGCAGGTTGAAATGCTTGGGGGACAATACACGTTCTCCCAATGGAAGCACCAGTAACATTCAAAAGAATATCACCACCAAAAACTCTAGAATTAGCCATCTCAATATCTGTGTCTCTGTCTATATATACAACATCATTGAGACGCAAGCCATCATCATAAACATTTTGGCTTCGTATAAATAATATTCCAGTTTCTTTGTAAACTTTCCCTCCGCCTGTTGGTGTTTTACCACTTCCAATTTTACTACACGCTGAACGAAGACTTGCAAGTCCCCACCCCTCCGGCACATCGCCAATCCACGCAATACCGGAATTTTTATACTTCAGATACGGTTTCAATTCAGCCATGCGCCACCTCACTGAGCAAGGCGGCAATGTCTTTTTCCAAGCTTTGCAATTCCGTATCAATGTCGTGCAAGGAGCGCGGGGGCACATATTTGTAGAAAAAGCGGTTAAAATTGATTTCGTAGCCCATTTTGCCCACAGTGCCTGTCCATTCGTCACAAAATTCGGGGTCAATCCATGCGTCATCCACATGGGGCAGAACATTTTCTGCCATGTAGTCATCAAACGAACCTTCATACAGCAGAGGGACATTTTCATAATCGCTCAGGTCATTGTCGGCAATAACCGCCCCTTCCTCATCCAATGCGGGGTCACACGCGGAGTCTTTGACGCTAAAGGCGGTAAAAAAGGCTTGCACAAAGGTTTTTGTGGCTTTTCTGCGGAGCTTATTGTCCTTGCGCACGGCTTCAAATAAAGTGTAGGCGAAATTATACGGTTTTTCTTGCCCGAACAGGGCGTCCAATGCTCTGCGCCATATGTCTTGCACTTCACTGGTCAGTGCTTTCCATGCCTCTTTCATTTGCAATGATGCCAGAGCTTCTGCGGTGAAACAGAGTTTGGCGCGTAGTGGGCGCAAGATTTTAAGGCGTGTATAGCCAAAGGTACGGTGGTCGAGCAAGAGGCTTTCTTCCGTATTTTCTGCCGCGGCATAGAGGGAAACAATGTTGGCTATTTGCGCATCGCTTATCATTTTGCGTTTATTGCCTTCGCTTTTGCGCATGACGGTGAAGTGCTGTACTGCGTTGATGAGTTGTACTTTACCCTTGCGCTCTTGGGCTTTTCTGTTGGTGAGTACCCATAAATATGTGCCGATGCCTGTGCGGAAGAAGATTTCCGTAGGCAAGGCGATGATGGCTTCCACAAAGTCATTTTCCAAAAGCCAGCGGCGAATATTGGACTCGCCGGAACCCGCATTGCCATTGAAGAGCGGAGAGCCTGAAAGGACAATGGCTGCTCTGCCGCCGCCCTTTTCGGGGTCTTGCAATTTGTTGACAAGGTGTTGCAAGAAGAGCATGGAGCCGTCGCTGACTCGTGGCAGTCCTGCGCCAAAGCGTCCACTGAAACCGCGCTGGCTGTGTTCCTGTGTGACCGCACCTTGGTCTTTTCCCCAGTTTTTCCCAAAAGGAGGATTAGCAAGGGCGTAGTGAAACTTTCTGCCGAGGTAATGGTCGTTGGAAAGGGTGCTGCCTTGCTTGATATTTGCCGACAGGTCGCGTTCTGGGTCTGATTCTATGCGTCGCAGGAGCATACTTGTGAGGCACACGGCGTGTGTTTCCGGTTCAAGCTCTTGCCCATAGGGGATAATGACGGGCGGGACTTTTGATTTATCGGCATAGCTTGCCACATGGCTCATGGCATCGGAGAGGAAGCCGCCTGTGCCGCAAGCGGGGTCATAAAGCGTGCGGATAAGACCGGGCTGTGTGGCAAAGAGGGCATCGTCAGGGTCGAGGATGATGGTGGTGGCGAGATGTACCACATCGCGGGGTGTCATAAAGTCTTCTGCGCTTTCGTTGACCTCTGCCCCAAAGCGGCGGATGAGGTGCTCGTACACATTACTCATGACTCTGTCGGGCACTCTGTCGGGGTGCAAGTCTGTTTCTGCAAAGTTCTTGCAAATTTTGTACAGAACATTTTGTTTATCAAGGCGTTGTACGGTGTTGCTGAACTCAAATTGTTCAAAAATTACCCGTGCGTTTTCTGAAAATTTCGCCACATAGTCAAGGAGATTATCCTTGGTTTTGTTGCTGCCGAGGGTGGCAAGGGAATATTGCGATGTGTTGTAAAATGGATAGCCTGCAATTTGCCGTAAAATAAGCCCTATATCAATGGGAGAGTCTTTGTGCGTGGCATGGGCTTCACGCACTGTGTCGCGCGTGAGTTCGAGGACGCATTCCAAACGGCGCAACAGCGTAAAAGGCAAAATAATTTTGCCAAAATCTGTATGCTTAAAGTCCCCCCAAAGGTCTTCGGCATTTTTCCAGATAAACGCGGCGAGCGTGCTATCCTGACCCTGCTGTGTCCCCTGCTGTGCTCCTGTCGCTTGAGATGCGCTTTGTGCCATATTCCCCTCCGTTGCGATACATAAAGACTTTACACGCAAAAATGTACCAGAAAGGCGCATAAAGTCCAAATATATTTTTTTGGATATTTTAAAAAAGATAGTGGGGGAATGGGCGAAGGGCGGGGTGTGGGTGTTATGCTATGTGATTGCAGCTACTTATATGTGTGAAATGTGTATAAAGATGCTTTGAGAGAAAATTGAGAGAGAAGTTGACAAACGTGTTGGTTTGGCTTTATACTTTTCGTGTTTCTAGAGGCATATCACTTGCTCGTTTACGAGGCGCCATGCAGCGATTTAGTAGGCAGGCTTTACTATTTGATTTAGGTTTAACTTTAAAATATTGAAGAAGTATTTATGGAATATGGCGTGATAGACATGGAGATTCAAGAGGTTATTGACGATGTAATTAAGCGCTATACGGATGAGCAAAAAACGCCCTTAAAATTTAGCCATACCAAAGAATGCCGTATTAATGCTTATGCGAAAGCATCCGAGAGCGGATATTCAATCGCAATCACAAGGGGCTTAAGTTATAAAATCTATAAACTAATTTTTATAGACAATTATCTTAACAGAGCCATTGATGACCTTATTCAGGCACATTTACCTAATGAAGATAAAACACATATAAAAAGTATGATTTATGTGACCTCAATCCTGTGTATTTTTTTTCATGAATACGGACATATTGTACAGTTACATTTTCAAAGATTGAGAGAAGCAAAGTTTAATGAGTTTGTTGATTTGTCGGGCACTTCAAAAAAAATATCCGATTATGAGCCGAATGACATTTCGTATATGGAATCTGAAGCTGATATGTTCATGGGAATGATGATGGGAACTCTACTCACTGAACGAATAAACGCTGAGGGCATTGAAAAAAATAAAAATATTGTAGAAGAAAAAATAATGACTCTAGCGATTTTTGCTCTTTTTCATGCTTTGA
>CAYJHT010000247.1:0-4259 GCA_964369615.1 uncultured Desulfovibrionaceae bacterium | reverse complement strand
TTCAAAAAAATAAAAAGCCCTAAGGAAGCACCCGTAAAAACAGGTGCCTCCGGCTAGATCCTCATTCAAGGGGAGCATTATCTACAAATATGCGTTTAGCGTGTAGGGTGTCCATATATTCACGTATTTCGCGAATTTTCCCGCTGTTTACCAAGAAAAGGAAATGATAGTGATTGTCGTATATAAGACCGTTTTTTTTCACTCCATAGGAATGCACCTCCACGGCAACCCTGTTGTCTTGTATGGTCCATCCCGTAGGCGTCAAGGCAAGGCCGTCAGGCATGAGTTCTTTCACAAAAAGAATGAGATCGCCGATAGCGTCCTTGTCCATCGTGCCGGACATGGGTAAGCCGCCTTCACCGCCCATAACATGCCAGTGAACATTGTCATGAAGCAAGCGCATAGCGCCCGCCACGTCCGCTGTTTCAAAACAGAGGAAGAACTCTTCCACTATTTTCTTGCGCAATTCGCACCACTCAAGACCAGCCATGACTTTTGCCTTCAAATTGCCTGCCATGTTCTCCATCACTGCACCTCTTGCAACTTAAGAAGCATTTCCGGAAAATGTCGCTGATTGTTCATGTCATTTTGAAATCCTGTTTCATCAGCAAGAGCAAAGCGCTTAATGGCAGGCGTCTGACTTGTCGCTTGATAGAGCCAATACGCCTCTTCCTTAAGCGCAGCCGCAATAGGCAAGTCTGCTGACGCGTAGACAGCTTGCTTGCACGCGTTGATAGATTCAGACGGGAAGCAGGCAATACGCTCTGCAAGCTCCTGTACATAGGCACCGATTTTATCGGCATCTAAAGCCTTGTTTACAGTGCCATAGGCTGCTGCCTCATCTGCCCCAAAGTCCCTAGCTCCCAGAATTATTTCCAAAGCACGCCCAAGACCAGCCTGACGCGCCATGCGTGAAGCACCACCGCCACAAGGCAAAATCCCCATGCCTACTTCCATCTGCATAAAGACCGCCTTGCCCCGCGCCGCAAAGCGCATATCGCATGCAAGAGCAAACTCATGACCGCCTCCTCGCGCATAACCTTCAATTTTGGCAATGGTCGCCTGTGGCAGTTTTGAAATACGTTCCAATGTGCTTTGCAAGTATAAAAGAACTACGTCGCCCCGCGCAACCGCCTCTGTGGACATGTCCTTTAAAAAATGAACGTCCGCATGCGCCACAAATATTTCCGGATGCGCTGACTGAAATACTACCGCCTTTATAGTTTTGTCAGATTCCAAACCCTCCGCAAGAAGGTTTAAATCATCAAGCATGGCAGTGTCTTGAATGTTAACAGGGGGATTGTCAAAAGTCACCCATGCAACGCCTTTGTCTGCCGTGTAAGTAAATGTTTTATATGTATGAGATTGCATAATTTGCTCCTAAAATATTTTTTATGATGACAGCTTCATGAAAAATACACGATCTTGATAGTTCATCATGGTCGCGCGTACACAAAGCGCGTGCGTAAAACATAGCAGGAATTATACTCAGTGCAAGGAAAATTTTTTTGAAATCAAAGCATTATCTGCAAAAAAGCACGAGGAAGGGCGACAGATTTAAACAAAATTTTTTTGCCCCAAAAGAATACACAGACGTATATGCACGACAAAAGACCAGAAAAGAAGAAAAGAAACAATTTTAGCAATGAGAATCACGTGCAATGAAAAGATAAACATGTCAAAAATGAGATTTAGAACAGCTTTTTTTTGCGTGTTTTGCAATATTTTTAGGCTATTAAAACTTTTAAAAACTTTTCCATGTATTTTGCTTGGCACTGCCATTGAAATAGGATACAAGCCAAGGGAGTAAGCGGAAAAATTAAAAAAATGGCATAAATTTGTGCTATATGAGTTTTTTGGAGCGATCGTGAAAAAGCCCTTCTATCTTACCTTTCAATTTAAGGTGAGTCTTATACTCTTCGTCCTGATAAGTGCGGCCTTCTTGGTCATGGCACAACTTGAGATGCGTCTTGTGGAAAATACTCTGACAAAGGAAAAAGAACGCAAACTCATAGCAATGACAAAAATACTGGATGCCATGCTCGAAGAAGGAGGCTATGACGCCATCCTGCGCAAGGCTCATGCAGAAAATGCGCCGCGTGAGGAAAAAATCCGCATCCTCAATGAAGCGCTGGTGGGGGCGACAGAAAAAATTGCCTCCGCCTCAAAAGAACTCGGAGTCGGCTACTACAGCAAAGAACTCGACGCTATACTCACCTACGGACCAAAAGATAGCTACGGTCACTTGGTCGGACAATCTGTAGGTGACATGCACTATGCACGCCAAGTTATGGACGACGGCCAAGTTGTCGTTGCGTGGGGCAGTATGGTGCGCGGCAATATCATGAATGCCATGTTGCCACTGAAACGCAACGGTGAAATTATAGGCTATGTGTGGGCAAATGAACTCAAAGATGATGTCGATACGCAAATCGCAGGCATTATAGAAGAAGCACAAATAATACTTGGTATCACATTTTTCTTTATGGTCATCGTCTTAATCGCCTTTTCACGGCGCACAGTGCGCGATATTGATTGCATTATTGATGGATTACACAAGGTCGGTGACGACTTGTCCTACAGAATCCCCCCCCTTAAAGGCGAACTTGGTGATGTCGTAAACAGCATCAACGATATGGCCGAAAGCGTCTTCATCGCTACGCAAAAAACAGAATGGGCTAGAAAAGTTTTACAAAATGTCATGGATAATATGGAAGCTGCCATAACCGTCTGTGACCCGCACTCAAGCCGCCTCATCTATGCAAATACCTACATCCATAAGCTGACAAATGTAGATAATATGGAAAATAGACGCTGCTATGAAGCTTTGTACGGACGCGACATACCGTGCGACGGCTGCCCGCAAGCAGCCTTCTTCCACGAAGACGGCTCCCCAAATCACGCCGTCTTCTATCATGAAGAATATAATGCCATACTCGATCGCGATTTCCTTGTAGCCGATAGACTCATCACTTGGCACGATGATCGCCTTGTTCACCTGCGCGTTGCAACAGATATCACTGACAGAAAAGCCCTCATCGCCGCACAAACAGCCAATCAAGCACAACGTGACTTCTTAGCACGCATGAGCCACGAAATTCGTACTCCTATGAACGGCGTCCTCGGCATGACACGACTCGCCCTCCAAGAAAATCCGCCGCCAAAACAAAAAAATTACTTGAATAAAATTCAATCCTCCGCCGCACTGCTACTCGGTATTATCAACGATATCCTAGATTTCTCCCGTATCGAAGCAGGCGCCATGACCATCGAACATAAATCATTCAATATGTATGACGTGGTCGAAAGAGTACGCGAACTCGTTGTGCCACGCGCAGAAGAAAATGATACACAACTCAAAGTCTTTTTAGATCCCTCTGTACCAGCATACGCCATGGGCGATAGCTTGCGCCTCTCACAAGTGCTCCTAAACCTCCTCGGCAATGCAACAAAATTTACAAAAAAAGGTACAGTCACACTCAATGTACATGCTCAAAATCTCCCCAATAACACTGTCCGTATCGACTGCGCCATCACTGATACTGGCATAGGCATGACAGCAACACAACAACAAGAACTCTTTAAACCTTTTTCACAAGCCGATACCTCCACCTCACGAAAATTTGGCGGAACAGGACTCGGACTATCCATATGTAAAGCCCTTGTAGAACTCATGGGAGGAGAAATCGGTGTCACCAGCACGGAAGGCGAAGGCAGCACCTTCTTCTTCCACGTCATCCTAGAACCCTATGCGCATGAAGGCGAAAGCGCCTCCGCCGCAGATGCGCCGTGGATGAATGCACGTTACGAAGGTTATGAATTTCTCTTGGTAGAAGATAATATTGTTAACCAAGAAATCGCACTGGCTGTCCTTGGCGAGTTTGGCGTCAATGTCGACGTAGCCAATAATGGCAAAGAAGCCGTAAGCATGTTTGAAACAAAAGACTATGCACTCATCCTCATGGACGTACGCATGCCCGTCATGGACGGCATGGAAGCCACTCGCGCCATCCGCGCATCCGCAAAACACGACGCCAACAAAGTACCCATCGTCGCCATGACCGCCAATGCCATGGAAGAAGACAAAGAAGAAACACGCAGCGCCGGCATGAATGGACATATCGCAAAACCAATCGATATGGATGAACTCAAACAAGTGTTTTATAAAGTTCTTTATGTAGATATCTCATAGGTATATGATGAAA
Source organism: uncultured Desulfovibrionaceae bacterium (assembly GCA_964369615.1). Taxonomy (GTDB): domain Bacteria; phylum Desulfobacterota; class Desulfovibrionia; order Desulfovibrionales; family Desulfovibrionaceae; genus CAYJAD01. The sequence continues at coordinate 54 of CAYJHT010000247.1, read as the reverse complement.
TTTTAAAAAGGCACTTGGGGGGAAACTTTTTTTGGGAAAAAAAGTTTCCCCCCA
>CAYJHT010000246.1:0-4264 GCA_964369615.1 uncultured Desulfovibrionaceae bacterium | reverse complement strand
ACACTTGGAAGACTGGCGCGTCGTCTCAAAACAACCTGCTCTTTTCCACACTTTCGACACGGATTATGAAACGTTTTCTCAGAGCATTGCAAAGCATCTCCGAGACTGCTCCCGCTCAATATGCCTTACTGGGAACTTATATACATAGATGTTTAGTTGCTTTTTTCAACTCTGTCCTCATTGAAGAAATTCTCATTCGTGACGACTTACAAAAACTTCGTAAGGATCTTGACCTGAACAATGTAATAACAAGTGATTCATTATTCTGCAAAAAAATAAGGTTGTTTTACGAATTTTGCGACGAGAGAGGTACGCCTTACATAAAAAATACATTTTTCTACTTTATATTTACATGTCCACTGTGGAACTTATATTTGAATTATAATGAAATTCAAAATCCTAACTCTGTTACACATTTGTATTTAGACATTACTCAGGCTGAAAAGAATACTCTCATTACTTACAGGAGGTTTGATAATGACTTTGGTGTAACATTTAAAAGTCTCTATCCTCTTCTCAACTCTATTGCACTCACAATACCTCCACCTACAAAAGATACTCGTACAGACCGAGGGATTTCCTTGAAGTTACCACAGAATCCACGCAAGCCACATTCACTATTTATGGTTAAAAATTTAAAAACATGGGCTCCAGAGTTTGCCAGCACTTGGTATGAGAGAAGAGAGTTCAGCCTCCCAGAACCTTCGCGTGACTTTATCGCGGAATATAAGGAAATCATTTCTCTTTACTATAATGCAGAGCAGGTCAAAGATATCCTAACAACACCTTTGAACATGCGAATGTTTTGGGATTTTTGCCAAGCTAACAGTCATAAACATTTCTTGCGCCCCTAACCCAACACCATGCTCGCCACATTCCGTCATTTCTGTTCTTCGCCGCATGTGTTGCGTGCCTATGCGAGCAGCCCTCACTCGGAGGCGAACTTGTGCGAACACATTCGCCAAGGTATGCAGCTCAGCTTGAGAGGCGAGCAGACGCGCACGCCAGATCATATGCATAGGCAGCGTGTGCAGCATTTTTTACGCGACTCCTCATGCCTCACGGACATGCTTTTGCAATCCTTGGGCGTGCGGCCTGTGTTTGATACGCATATCAGCCCCTTGCATGTGCGCGGTGAGCATGTCTATGTGCAACAAGCGCACCTTGAAGACTGGTACAATGAGGTTGTGACCTATCAAAGCTCTGTGCCCCATATTGCCGCAGCATGGGTACGTTATGCTCATGAGCAGCACCATAATCAAGAATTTATGGTACAAAAAACATTGAACTCTTTACAATACGCATCATTGCCGTCCATCTATGAAAATCGCTTCAATGACCTTATGCAAAACACTGATGAAGGCAAAGGCAAGCTCTGCGACTTGCACACCCATTTTAATGGAAGTACAGAATTTACAAGTCTTTGGCTTCATTCTCTTGAACACCCCTATATTATATATAAGTGTTTACAAGATGCCCACGGCTCCATAAACAACAATAGTAAAACACAATATTTTTATAGACAGCTCAACACAAGCCCCTTGGAAGTTTTTAATAATCTCTTAAAAGCCACAAAAATACGACACTATATTTGCCATTGCTTGGGTGAGTGGGAAGGCAGCACGTTAGTGCAAAGCGGAAATGCTTGCTGCATAACACATCAAGACGTTGCAGGGCTTTTGTACCGTCCACAGAAAGATGAGTGCATTTCACGCGCACATCCTTTTAAACACAACCACCTTGCCCGCGACACGTCCTTGTTGCAACACGAAGCAGCCATGTGGGTATATATTATTCGAGGTTTACACAAGAGGAAAAACTTTGCTTTTGCACAACTTGTTCATATGTATCTATTGCTTATGAACCTCTATGCACGATTGCTTGTACATCAGCAAGACCAATTCGGCTTTGACCAATTTCAATATGTTACCTGTACAAAGGCCTATGACCCACTGGAAGAGAGCAACAGCGCACAACGCTTTGCCCAATTCCATGGCATGTACGGCCCCGACCTTGCCCATATTGAAGCGCGTTTTTCCCCCAAGGATACCGTACAAAAAACGGTCGCTTTAATACAAAGCATATGGCGTGGTTATGAAGAACATCACAAAGCGCCGGAGGGCAGTGTCACCCCGTGTGCTTCCTGCCCTAAAATTGCCGCGCAATATCGCATGCACAAAGGCACGCCCATACCTGTACACAAGCCACCCCGCAAGAGCCATATGAGCCTCAGCCTTGTGGCGCATTTTATCAAGGCAGAAGACACGGGAAATGGTCTATTCCGACATCATCAGCTACGCACTTCCCTTGAGCAAAAGGCCAGAGCCTTTGCACAGGCACGAGACTATTTGTATAAGACCGCGCCGCATATGGCAAAAGCGCTTGTGGGCAAGGACGCCGCAGGGAACGAAATGGACACGCCACCGGAAGTGTTTGCCCCCATATTTCGATTTTTACACCATAAGGGGCTCTGTAATACAACATATCATGCTGGCGAGGATTTTGAGCATATTCTTTCCGGTATACGCGCTGTGCACGAGGCAATGACGTTTTTGTCTTTGGGGAGTGGTGACCGCATTGGACATGCGACGGCACTGGGCATTGCGCCGCATAAATGCTCTAGCAACCCTATATTTTGCGCACGTGGACACTGGCTTGATAACTTGGTATGGCTGACACGGCAAATACATCTTTCGCCGCGACTGGCAAATTACCAAGGCCTTTCTTTTCGCTTCAAGCAAGAAATTGCAAGATATTACAGTACAATATATACACAAGACTGCCCAAGCCTTCCTGTTCTTTGGCAAGCCTGGGAAATCCGCCATTTAGATATACGCCTTGCTGGTGCCACGCTCACTCCCCTTGATGCCTATACACAATCTGAAATGGAAAAGCTGAAGGAAGCAAAAGAAAAATGTGCAGACGCGTTCAAAGAGTGGCAAAAATATCATGTGCAGTGTCATAGGAAAAAGTGGCATGAAAAAATCAAAATCGAAGAGCCTGCTCTGAACGATGAATTTTTGTGTGCTCTGCAAGATTCCGTGCTTGATGAAATGCGCGAAAAAAATATTATCGTCGAGGCCTTGCCCAGCAGTAATGTGAGAATCAGCCACTATACAAGCACCGACGAGCACCATATATTGCGTTGGCTCGACCCGGCTGATACGCGCCCTGCGCCCCATGTTGTTTTGGGCACCGATGACCCCGGCATATTTGCAACAAATTTGCGCAATGAATACGCGCTACTTTTTCATATGCTTTGTAAGAAGTACGCATCTGACGATGAAAAACCGTATCAGATTATACGACATCTTATTGAAAATAGTCGAAGTCATAGGTTTCAATGCTGACCATTATCCTTTTTTAAGATAGGCTCTTATTATGCTACATCATAACCTCGTCACAGTGGGCAAACTCCGCACGGCTTTTGATTTGAGCGAATCGGAAGTTGACGGCCTTCTTGTTGCCCTTGCATCGCCCTTGCATCAAGAAGACACACCCACGGAGGGCATTTTTCCGCACACGCTCTGGCGGCATGTGTGGGAGCGGTACTGGAAGGCAGACGCTGTGATGCTTGCGAAGCGCTACGATGTGCCCGTGCCAGAGTTCCCGCCTTCTCACTTTGAGTACGGCACATTCGACAGCGAATTGTACGCCTTCTTAGGTCGCATTCTTCCGTTGGTGCGCCAGCATGTTTTCAGACAAGGCTTTGCCGCTCTTTTGAGCGAGACCTACGACCCCATCCCACAACATATATCTGACAATATGGAACTTTTCTGGGCACTATTCCCAAGCGACAAGGATTTTGCCGACAAGCCTTGCCCCATTGCGAAGATGGAGGCTAAAGAGGCAGCCTTTCACAGTCGTAACCTTTCAAAGTATTTGAAAGAGCTTTTTGTCGATGCCCTCACTGTGAAGAAGGCCGCCGCCGTCCAGCATCTTGCGGCCTGTGGCTATCCCTATCGACAAGAGGTCAAGGGGCTGTCCCGTGCATTCTTTGAGGGTCTCACGCAGCAATCTGTTGGGCAACAGTGCTTTACACCACCGCCTGCGCCTGTCGAGGCTGTATTCCAAGAGGACAGCAATGCCCTGAACCCCGATGGGGCGGCGTCCGCTCTGCGTGTACCGCGCCACCTGTGGGAAGGCAAAAGCCCCACGACCGCGCGTGACGCCATGCGGCGTGAAGGGTACGATGACGCAGTTGTTGCTCATGTGCTTTTTGTGTGGTGCGGCATCAACAATAAGACGCGCGTCGGCAAGCTCT
>CAYJHT010000245.1:0-4269 GCA_964369615.1 uncultured Desulfovibrionaceae bacterium | reverse complement strand
TTAAAAATCACCTTGCATTTAAGTTTGTTTTTCAGTTTGTTTTTCAGTTTTTGAATGGGACTTTGAAATATATTGTTTGACCTCTTCCAAATAAAAAAGAAGGATATAATATGGCTGCACACTTCACCCCCGACCATCAGCAAGGCCCAGGATATGGCATCATCTCCGTCGACGATGTCTCCTGTGACACCCCACCTACATTTGCCCTCTATCGCGCATCGGACGGTCAATGCCTTTCCGCACACGACTGGACAACGGCAGAAACATATTTAGAACCCTCCGCATGGGATTGCGACTCAGGCGCACTACGCCTTGCCGTAGGGCCAGAAATCACTGATAATTTAGACAGTCTTGATACCTATCGCATCTTCATACAAGAAACAGGCAGTGCAAAACCGCCTCACACCGCCTCCCTCATGATCGACGAAATCGTCTACTCAACAATGGAAGGCGGACAAGGTATAGGACAAAGTAGCACAGCACCTGCCTCTGCCCCTCTTGATATGACACCTAAAGCACCAGAAACACCAGAAGCGCCAACAACCCCACTCATGGAGCCTATCCTCGTGCCGGAAACACCCACTCAAGAGGAAGCCCCCGCCACGCAAGAAAAGGTCAGCGAAGCAAAAACGCAAGAAGAACCTCAAGCACAAAAGAAAAGCGGCCTCTGGATTGTTCTCCTTATCTTACTTCTTTTAGCCGCCGCAGGAGCAGGCCTCTGGTGGCTTTACCAAAACGGACACTTGCCCATGCTTGACGACTTACTAAAAAATGTGACTGAGGAAAACACAAGCCCTCAAGAACAAGAAAAACCACACACTGACACAGCAGAAGGTGAAGACCCGCAAGACGCAAGCGCCCCCGAAGGCGCCTCTGAAGCCGCACCTGTAGATATTATGGCACAAACCTATGCGCTCCTTCGCCAAGAAAGCACCGCAGACGCAAGTCTCGCCTTGGTCGAAAATATAAAAACACATCCCGACTTCACCGAAGGTACACCAGATAAGCAAGAAAGAGCCATGGATGCCGTATTCCTGCTCACAGAAGACGCCGCACAAAAAGGCAATGCGATCGCCATGCAACAACTCGCCACATTCTATGACCCCACAAGCACAGCACCCAAGGGAAGCATTATGGCCGACGCACAACAAGCATACACATGGTACACAAAAGCAAAAGACGCAGGTGACGCCAACGCGGCACAAAACCTGCAACAACTACGCGCATGGGCAGAAAAGGAAGCCGCAAACGGCAATGCAGCCGCACAATCACTGCTCAACACTTGGAAATAGCCTTTTAATTGCTTGGAAGCGCGCGCATATTGCGTGAATAAATGACGCCAATATGTGCGCGCTGACATATTGTAAGGATTGCCCATGAAATATATCACACTCACTGCCATTATCGCACCACTCATCCTCTGCCTATACTGCACAAGCCTTGCCGCAGATGCTCTACCAAAAGAACAGCACGCAAACGACAAAGACATGCCTGTCATTGTATGTATTCCCATCGACAATCCCCCCTTTGCCTTTATCAATAACGACGGAGAACTTGACGGCTTTCATCCTGAACTACTCAAACTCACGAACATTGACCACCCCCTCCAAATTAACATCATAGACATTGTCTCAGCCATTGCGCTATTGCAAGACGGCACCTGCCAAATGCTCCTCTCCAATATCACCATCACGCAAGAACGCGAACGTCTCTTACTTTTTTCCACCCCCTACATGCATTCAAGTGTCAACGCTCTTGTCTTTAAGGAAAGCCCCATCACAACAAAGGACGACTTAATGTACAGTATCATAGGCGTGCGCAAAGGCGGTGTCGCGGAGGAATACGCATTTAAGCATCTCACAGGCAGCACACTTTATGCCCTAAGAGATAACGACACCCTCGTAAACATGCTCCTTGATGGCAGCATTGAAGCACTCATTGATTCTCAATCCTTCTTACAACCTATTGCAGCAAACTATGATTATTTACATATCCTAGAGCCTCCTCTCTTTATGGAAGAATATGCCTACGCCTTCGCATCCGGACAAGCAGCACTGCGCGACAGTGTGAATAAGGCACTCATCCGCATGAAGGATGACGGCCACCTCAAACAACTTTATGACAAATGGTTCCCAAATACCCACTCAGAAACCCATTGAATAAGGAGCCACATATGTGGAAAATTAAATATCTTCTTTGTATGACTCTCTTCATGTTGGCAATCAGCACCCCAAGCCTTGCCGCCACTCCCCTTCTTCAAGAAGGAAAAAAAACACTCTATCAACGCGTTATCACACACCCCGGAGCAAGTATCCTCTACAGCCCGCAAGCAGGCGCACAAACCGCAACAAGTGATGTCAAATCCTTTTCGGTCTATTACGTCTTCGCACGACAAGGAGACTTCCTCCAAGTAGGCCCCGTAGGCGGTCCCCCCCTTGGATGGATCGAAAAAAACAAAACAACAGACTGGAATCAATCCCTCACCCTCCTGCTTACCCCTCGCAGCGGACGCGACCCCGTACTCTTTTTCCGTGAAGAAAAAGGCCTCATGGAACTGTGCAGTGCCGACGACATGCAATCTCGCCTAAGCACCATACACAGCACCATCGCCGCAGAAGGTGCCAACCTTGATATCCTGCCCGTACTCGCCACAGAACCCGCAGATGCCAGCGGCGCCATAGCCGCCGACCGCTTCTATCTCATGCCCATCCTCAATATGAAAGATCCCTTTGAAGGTGTAAAATTTCTCGAAGTCGCTTCCATTGACCCAGGCACCGCACAAAACAATCAAGATAACCCGAACAACGCAAACAATGCAAAACCACGCACTGCCATAGCCTTTGTCATAGATACAACCATCTCCATGAAACCCTATATCGACCAAAGCCTCAACGTCATACGCACCATCTACGACTCCCTCGAAAAAGATAATCTCACAGAAGACGTCGCCTTTGCCGTCGTCGCCTTTCGCAGCAGCGTCCAAGCACGCCCCGGCACCGAATACGAAAGCCGCATCGTCAGTGATTTTGCCACCGCATCTGAACGACACAGCCTCGAATCACAGCTCGCTGTCGTCAAAGAAGCCACTGCTTCCACACACTCCTTTGCAGAAAACTCCCCTCTCGGCATCAAAGTTGCTCTCGATCAACTCAACTGGCAAGGCTATAGCAGCCGCATGCTTATTGTCATCTCCGACGCAGGCCCCCTCCCCGTGACAGACCCCTATGCAAGCGTCAAAATGGACATGCCGGAACTTGCAGACTACGCACGCACAAAGGGCGTTTGGATTTCCGCACTCCATGTCAAATCCCCTAGCGGCAAAAAAGACCACGCCGCCGCAGAGGCAGCCTATCGCCGCCTTACCCTTCTCTCTGACAATCGCTCAAACTATCAAAGTATCCTTGCACCTACCCCCGCACAAGGCGCCCAATCCTTTGCCGCCGCAGGCAAAGCACTCACCGCAGGTATAGTCAACATGGTGCGCATGACAAAGGAAGGCAAACTCATCACAAAACCCAAGGATGAAGTTAGCCCACAACAAGCAGAACACGACCCCCAAAAGGCCGCAGAACACATGGCCGCCGCCCTTGGCTATGCCATGCAACTCGAATACCTTGGCAAACGAAACGAAACCCGCGCACCAAGCGTCATCGATTCATGGATCGCCGACATGGACCTTGATAGACTCGCCACAGGCTCCCAAGTCCCCACTGTCGAAGTCGCAGTCCTGCTTACAAAAAACCAGCTCAACGACTTAAGCCAACAACTCAATATCATCATCGATAATGCCGAAAGAACAAAGCGCACCGACGCCAAAGACTTCTTTCAAGGCATCCTCTCCGCCTCCACACGCGCCGCCCGCGATCCCAACAGCCCTATGCCACAAGGCAAAAACCTCTCAGAACTCGGCATCCTTTCCGAATTTCTTGAAGGACTCCCCTACAAAAGCGATATCATGCTCCTCCGCGAAGAAGACTGGTATCGTATGAGCATCGGCCAACAAACCGCCTTCATCAACAGACTGAAATCACGACTGGCACGCTACGAAGAATACGACAAAGACCGTGCCCACTGGGAAAGCTTTGGCGCCACAAACCCCGGCGACTGGATGTACCGCGTCCCTCTCACCATGCTTCCTTAATTTTTGTTTTTAGTTTTTTGTTTGTAAAATTTGTGGGGGGGGCCTTTTTTTTTGGAAAAAAAACGTGCCCCCCCCACCCCCCCACAAAAAAAACAACAGTTTTGGTGGACAAACGGCGGGGGCGGATT
>CAYJHT010000244.1:0-4276 GCA_964369615.1 uncultured Desulfovibrionaceae bacterium | reverse complement strand
CCCCCCGCAAATCTTTCAAAACACAAATGAGAATCAAGCTATATGCCAACACCGTACACAGCGACTCCCCTGAAGCACAGGAGCCTGCTGGCGACACTTCTCGGTAGCTTGCACACAACGAGGATGGAAACGACACCCGCTTGGCAGTGCATGCAAGGGCGGCACTGTCCCCTCAATAGTGGGCAAACGACGCTGCTCCATACTGTGACGCTGAGGCACTGAATAAAGCAAGCCCTTTGTATAAGGATGCTGTGGGTCTTGAAGAATATCCTTTGTAAAGCCGCATTCCACCATCTGCCCCGCATACATCACACCAACACGGTGCGCAACCTGCGCAACCACCCCAAGGTCATGCGTAATAAGCAAGACCCCCATACCACGCTGCTCAGTAAGATTTTGAACAAGCTGCAAAATTTGCCACTGAATTGTCACGTCAAGAGCTGTTGTCGGCTCATCCGCAATAAGCAAACGAGGATTGCACGCAAGAGCCATCGCAATCATCACCCTTTGACGCATCCCACCGCTCAGTTGATGCGGATAATCATTGAGGCGACTTGCAGCAGCAGGAATACCCACTTGCATAAAAAGCTCTGTACACCGCACAAGAGCCTCTGCGTGCGATATGCCCTCGTGTAATTGCATGTGCTCTGCACATTGATGCCCCACCCGCAAGACAGGATTAAGTGCTGTCATAGGCTCTTGAAAAATCATACCCGCTTTCTTGCCGCGAATGCCCTGCATTTGCTTTGCAGAAAGTGACAAAAGGTCGCATTGGTCTAAAACAATTTTTCCAGTAAGCTGCGCATTGTCAGGTGTAAGCTGCAAAAGCGCCTTCGCTGTCAGGCTTTTGCCACAACCAGACTCCCCTACCAAGCAAAATATTTCGCCCTGCTCAATGGAAAAATTGACATGCTCCACCGCCTGAAGGCAATGGCCTTCGCTGTGGAATGTGATGCATAAATCCTGTACATCAAGTAAGGGCGCGTGTTGCGCACATTGTGTCATCTCAGCGCTCCCAAAACTTCTTTTGTGTTTTTTTTGAAGGTTTCACAGGTTTTTTTCTCTTCTGTTCTTTTTCTCTTGGGCGCGACTCAGACGGACGCACCCCAGACGGATGTACCCCAGACGGATGTAAATGTCCCCTTGTGTCTTTGTCATACCTGCGCTCATCGCTGCCTCGCTCGTCTCGACAAGTCCACTCACCTTGGCTTGCACGCGTATGCGATGCAAAAGACTCCCTAGCAAACACTCGCTCGTCATGTTCAAGAATACGCGCACCGGATTTCGCATCCGTACGCACTCGCTCCGAGGCTTTCAAAGTCACAAGCCCGCCCGAAGGCAATGCCTCAGCCTGCGCCACCAAGGCAAGCCCCTCATCATAGCAAGCATAACGCGCCCTGCCAAGCAAGGAAGGAACAGTCAAAGGTGCTGAAATAATACGTCCTTTATATGTATCCTGTACCTCTTTTACCCCATCGTCTCCACAATATTCTGCATAAGACCGGCTTTGCAAAAACAAAAAGGAAAGACTCAACGCATCCTTGCGCAAATGTGCTTCAGAGGACAACTCTTTTAACCACGCAGGGCTCCCCGACGTATCAAAAGTAAAGTGGCACCATGTACGGCTCTCTTCCAAAGGACAAGGCAAATCGTGCGGACAAGGACCGAGCGGTACAAGGTCACAATCTAGCGCCGCTTCACGCAAGCTTACCATCGTTTTGCCGCCGAGACGTGTACCAGGCTCCACCATAAGCATCTGCGCTCCATGAGAACCGTGCAAAACTGATGCGTATTTTTCCATAAGCCCGTGCAATCTTTCTTCAACGCTTTGCCCTTGACGCGCGCGCAATTCATTGCAGACATTTGCCGCCGTCAAAAGCCACGGCACCCCGTCTGCTTTGTGTACCTCATACGCCACCTGCTCAAGGCTTGCGCGTATAGGCACAATGCGCCAAGGACACTGCTCGCCTGCCAGATGTGTAAAAATGGCTTGTCCAATATTGAGCGGCTGTATAGCACTATCCATACATAAAATTGTCAAAGGAATATGGCGCCATTCAGGTTTTGCCGCCCACAGTGCCAGCGGAAAAGACAAAGGGCCACTGCCCATATCTGCCATGAGGCGTGGTACAGGCACGCCCCCCTTCTTTAGGGGAAGCGGTGTCGGTTCAGGCAAGGCTAAACCTTGAAGTAAGCGGGCAAGACGCACCATATTCCACGGCAAAAAATACCATACATAAGCCGCCGTAAAACGCGGCGCACTCCAATACGATTGGCGCGTCAAGCCGCGCTCACCCCTCTCACTCGTTAAAAGGCGCGAAAGTTCTTCAATATGCATGGGTAAAAATCGACGATGCTTTGCCTGCATGGGGAAGGCAGCTTCAAGAGCCTTTGGCAACTCTAAAAGCGCTGCGCGCAAGGCATGACTTGGCGGTGAAAAAAGTTCTTTCATACTTATCCTGTATATGAAAATGTCATATGTGTCAAAAATTTCTGTTCAAAAAGAGTATCTTCCGCCAATTGCACCAGCGTACACCCTTGACTCCATGCATGCAGCATGCGCCGCGCATCCTTTGAGCACGCAAGCGCGCGCGCCCCTGCAAGAGCACTATTGCCCACACACTTTATACGCGCTCCCATACCCGCAGGCACAAAACCAAGTCCTTCAAGGTCTGCAATATTTACATGACTACCCATAGCACCTGCAAGATACATGTGTGCTACGTCTGCATGCGACATATGCGCTGCATACAATAATTCCTCAATAGCAAGACTAAAGGCCGCCTTCACCTTCAAAACCTCTTCGATATCACGGGGACTCAAAAAAATATCTGATTGGGCAGACCATAACATAAAACGTCGCCCATCCGGACAGTCATGCAGTGCGCGCAAAAGTTTTTTCCCCAAGGGAGACAAAGGACTTTGTCCGTCATCGTCTTTATAAAAGCTCCCGTTTTCTTGCAATACCCCCGCACGCAACAAGCAATGTATCAATGATATATAACCCGTGCCACACAAGGCGCGCGGCGGCGCATCGTCAAAGGTGTGTGGTGTCAAACCTTGCGGCGCAAGGCGCACCGTATGTACAACACCGCTGCCGTGCGCCATAGCACCAAAACGCAAGCCAATGCCTTCAATAGCAGGCCCTAGGGGAACGCTTGTCACAAAGGCTTTGTGCGCATCAAGTGCCAGCACAAATTCTCCGTTAGTGCCAAGGTCTGCAAGAAGAAAAGGAAAGGAAGGTTTTTGCTCTAAGAGTGCCCACATGCCTGCGCTCACATCTCCTCCTACGAAGGGCGCCAACTGCGGCGGTATATAGCAGGCAGGCAAGCCTTCTATATGCTCCACATTGTGACCGGCAGTAGGTAAGGCATAAGGAGCTGCGGCAAGGCTGTGTATATCCTTCCCCAAAAAAATGCTTGTCATAGCTGTATTGGCGGCGAGGCATATTTCTTTGATTGGCGGCAATTCTTTTACAATTTCGCGCAAGGCATCATGTACAAGTGTAGCCAAGCGTGCCGCATCTTCCGCATCCAAAGCCAAAGCAAGACGCGACACCACATCTGCACCTGTGCCCATTTGAGGATTGAGGCACTGCCCTTCTGCCACAACGCGCACTGTCGCCGCATCACAGGACACAGCTTGCCAGCACAGTGACGTCGTTCCCAAGTCTACAGCGAGAACACACGCAGCCTCAGACGTAGCATCATCCGACATCTTACGAGCCTCTATAGACAAGCCCCTTCCCTCGGGGAGAAAAACTTCAATATTCTTTTCAAGTGAGTCGATAGTGTGACGACAAGCCAAGCGCCATCCGGCAGACAATTCCTCTTCTGACAAAAGTTCTTTCTCTTTCTCCACACATTCAGGTGCTGTCGAAATAAAGCGAATCCGACACCGTGCGCACATACCTAAGCCCGAGCACAAAGGGGCAGGTGGCACTTTACCCGACAGCCATAACACATGCGCAAGAGAACGCTTTGAACATGCTGCCTTATCAATACATAAATGTATACAGTCCTCGTCAACCCTTGTCTTTGTCATATAAATTAAGATACGCATGGCATGCTGTAGCCCGTCAAGAGCTTAAGGTCAATGCCTTGTCTTCCTAAAAAATAATAAAAGGATTTCATAAGACACGGCATTCTAATTTTGTTTTTTGAAAGGGGTTTGGGGAAAACTTTTTTTATTTTTTTATTTTTTTATTTTTATTTTTTTTTATTTTTTTTATTTTTTTAAGTTTTTTTCTTGGGGGGAAACTTTTTTTAGGAAAAAA
>CAYJHT010000243.1:0-4276 GCA_964369615.1 uncultured Desulfovibrionaceae bacterium | reverse complement strand
GTGCGGATAAACTTTTAGAAAAACACGTGGCTTTTTTCCATTAAAAAGCGCCAACTATATAGTTAAACAGATGTTTTTTTTGAAAGGGGTTTGGGGGACGTGTGCCCTTCAGGGTGAAACTTTTTTTCCTAAAAAAAATTTTCACCCAAGAAAAAAATAAAAAAAGCTTTCCCCAAACCCCTTTCAAAAAAAAGAAAAAAAATAATAAACCCCTAGTTATGCCTCATGACACCACCATAAAATCTTGCCTATTATGCGCACAGAGTCGGCAAGATCTGCGCGCATATCAATTTCGATGGGAGAATAGTTTTCGTTAAAACTGCGGAGTATCAACTTTTTTCCGGGCAACGTTTCCAGCATTTTCACATAAATGCCATCATCGACTCCTATGGCAAAGATGGTATAGGGGATGATATTTTTCTTTGCTGTATCGATGAGCATAAGGTCACCGTGTTGGATATATGGCTCCATACTGTCGCCGTGAGCGCGCATAAGCACCATATCCTCCGGCCTACCCTTGCGCGTGAGCCACGAACGACGAAATGCCATGCGGTGAATAACAGCGCTTTCAGTTTCAAAACTGCCCCCGCCTGCCGAGAGCTGCGCTGCTACGAGGGGGACAGTGGCAAACTCGTAGGAAAAATCGTCGTTATTTTCAGCATTGCTGGCAAGGGCTTTTTTATGTGTTTCTTCAGTCTTGCGTGCGATTTGTATGCAATCTTCACCTCGTAAGAGTGCTGCAACTGAGATATCACTGACACGTGCGGCATGAATAAGCCATGCGTCTGGAACCTTATTTTTTTTTCGCGCCTGATAGACAGCCTGTGCGGAGACACCAAGGTATTCTGCAAGTTGAATATCCCTTGTGAAGCCCAAGGCCGCGACGAGGCTATCTATGAGACGTGTTGCATCTGGCGGTGTTTTCATGCATCCTCCAACATTAAAACAATAAATCAGACAGTACACTATGCTTGCTAAAAAATCAATCAAAAATTTTAGAAAAACAGAAAAAAATAAATTTTAGAAAAAAAATAAATTTTTGATTGACAAAAAATAAATTAACGAATAGCTTCTTTTCACCGAAACAAATCATTCATTCACAAGGGAGTTATCCATGCTTAGTCACGATTTAGATAATTTGGCACGCGCATTAGAACAAATGGTCTGTGAATTTCCTGATGAAAAAGCCTCTTTTTTGACAATTGTGTGCAACAATCTGCATTCATTGGCACAGCAGGCAGAAATACTCGAAAACATTCCTATGATTCGAGAAAGCGACATCATACGAACGGTACAGCGCTTACAGTAAACTGTGTGAGGCACTGCTGTTAGACCCGTTTTTAAAAGGGGGGAGCGTGTTTTTCTAAAAAAAGTTTCCCCCGATATCTCTTTCAAAAAACCTTTCAATAAAGGATGATAGCTTAAAACAAAAACAGTCTCCTGCGAAAATACGCCCTGTGCCATTTGCCAAAATGAAATCTATGTATTATATGTTCTTTTTGTGCGGGTGAGCCGTGTTGGGCTGTTCCCGTTTTTTTATGTCTGCTTTTGAATGTCCCATGAGGGGGCAAGCAGAATGTTAAAGGCATGTGTGAAAAGAAAAGCTCTTGTCAAAAATCACACAAGCCTTTCAAAAAATATTTGAATACAATAAAATACGAGAACGGGAGATTGCATGTTTGCATATATTTTCAAAAAGATTTTTGGAAGCAAGAACGATCGTTACCTCAAACGAAAAACTGAGCTCGTGCGCTCAATCAATGCCCTCGAAACTGAAATGGAAAAACTCGACGACGCAGCCCTACCCGCACGTCTCGCTTTCTATAAACAAGAAATAGCTGGCGGCAAAACTCTCGATGATGTCCTCGTCCCCGTTTTTGCACTTGTGCGCGAAGCATCAAAACGCGTCCTTGGTATGCGCCATTACGACGTCCAACTTCTCGGCGGTATTGTCCTACATAAAGGCAAAATTGCTGAAATGAAAACAGGTGAGGGCAAAACACTTGTCGCAACCCTTGCCGTCGTGCTTAATGCGCTCTCAGGTAAAGGCGTGCACGTTGTCACCGTCAACGATTACCTTGCACAACGCGACGCCGCATGGATGGGAAAACTGTACGGCGCTCTTGGACTCACAACCGGTGTCATCGTCCACGGACTCACAGACGAAGCACGTAAAGCCGCCTATCATGCAGATATAACCTACGGTACAAATAATGAATTTGGCTTCGATTATCTGCGTGATAATATGAAATTTCACTCCGAACAACTCGTACAACGCCCACATAATTTCGCCATAGTTGATGAAGTTGACTCCATCCTCATTGACGAAGCACGTACACCACTCATCATCTCCGGCGCCGCAGAAGACGCCGTAGGCCAGTATCGAGTCATGGATGAACTTGTGCGAAAACTCGACAAAGACGTCGACTTCACCATCGACGAAAAAGCCCGCACAGCCATGCTCACAGAAGAGGGCGTCTCCCACTGCGAAACTCTCCTTAACATCGATAATCTCTTCGATCCCGCAAATATGACAGCACAACACCATATACTCCAAGCTCTCAAAGCCCATATGGTCTTCAAAAAAGATACTGATTATATCGTCCAAAACAATCAAGTCGTCATCGTTGACGAATTTACAGGACGACTCATGCCGGGACGCCGATTCTCAGACGGACTACATCAAGCACTCGAAGCAAAAGAAAATGTCACCATCGCCGCTGAAAACCAAACTCTCGCATCCATCACATTTCAAAACTACTTCCGACTCTATGACAAACTCAGCGGAATGACCGGCACAGCCGACACAGAAGCCGTAGAGTTTCAAGAAATTTATAGCCTCGAAGTCATCGGCATCCCTTCAAATATGTCCATGATACGAAAAGATTACTCAGACCTCATCTATCGTACACGCGCAGAAAAATTCGCAGCTATAGTAGACTCCATCGAAGAATTGCACAAAAGCGGACAACCCGTACTCGTAGGCACCATCTCCATCGAAAACTCTGAGCTTATCTCACAAATGCTGCGCAAAAGAAAAGTCCCTCACAGCGTCCTCAATGCAAAACAACACGATAAGGAAGCAGAAATTGTCGCACATGCAGGCCAACGCGCCAAGGTCACCATTGCTACAAATATGGCCGGACGTGGCACTGATATCGTCCTTGGTGAGGGCGTGAAAGAACTCGGCGGCCTACACATCCTCGGCACAGAGCGACACGAAAGCAGACGTATTGATAACCAATTACGTGGTCGCGCAGGCCGTCAAGGCGACCCCGGATCCTCGCGATTCTTCCTCTCGCTTGAAGACGATCTCATGCGACTTTTCGGCTCCGAAAGGATCTCAGGTCTCATGCAAAAACTCGGACTTGAAGACGGTGAATCCATCGAAAATGCCATGGTCACCCGCGCTGTGGAAGGCGCACAAAAACGTGTGGAAGCACACCACTTCGAAATCCGTAAAACCTTACTTGATTATGATAATGTCATGAATCAACAGCGCGAAGTCGTCTATTCACTACGACGCGATATCATCGCAGAACAAGATATCGAAAGCATGCTCGAAGAATTTCGCGACGACCTTCTCGACCAAATCTATATGCCCTTTGCAACAAGCACGGAAAAAACACCGCCTTCAGATGAAGAACTCCAAGAAATACGCACCAGACTGCGAGAAATATTCACCATTGACCGCGTTCTTGAACAAGACGCTCCCCTTCCCTCACGCGAGCAAGCTGAAGAGCTCGTTAAAACTATCCTCGCACAACTCCAAAACGATGCGCCTGAAATATACAAAGATATACAAAGATATTTCCTTCTCGAAGAACTCGACCGCTGCTGGAAAGAGCACCTTCGCAACATGGACGCCCTGCGCGACGGCATAGGTTTACGTGGCTACGGACAAAAAGATCCTAAACTTGAATACAAGCGCGAAGGTTTCGAACTCTTCCAAGATATGATCTTCCGCATGCGCGAAGGCGCCTTCAAAGCATTGACCCGCATCCGCATCCAACGCGAACAAGCACCGGAAGAATCACAAAATTCTCTCGTTCATAAACAAGAAAGTGCCACCTACACAACCAACGACGCCAACGAAAACAATAGCACTGCAAAAAACGATAAACGCATCGGCAGAAACGACCCCTGCCCCTGCGGCAGCGGACGCAAACATAAAAAATGTTGTGGTTTGAATGCTTAATGCTTTGAAAGATATCTTGGGAAAAACTTTTTCCTTGGGGGAAAACTTTTTTCTTGGGGGAAAACTTTTTTTGGGAAA
>CAYJHT010000242.1:0-4284 GCA_964369615.1 uncultured Desulfovibrionaceae bacterium | reverse complement strand
TTCCTAAAAAAAGTTTCCCCCCAAGAAAAAAATAAAAAATATGTTTATTTAGAAACAGCCCTTAAAATAGCTGTCTAAATAAATCTTCACCTTGCTCGACGTCGACGTAAATTTCCTCCCCGTCCATAGCAGAGACACCGGTGAGCGGTTCATTATCCCTGTAGGCGAGGTTGTCCATCATGACGATTCCGCTTGGACGGACAAAGTCGTCTGCGGGATAAAATTCCTCAACGTGCTTGCGATAGTGAACAAAAGCAGGTAGCGCGGTGAAACCGCCCGTCTCACGACGGCCTAGGGGTTGAAGTTGGTCATATCCTACATAAACGCCGGTCACGAGGTAGGGGGTATAGCCCACAAACCATGCGTCATTTTCACCGTTCGTGGTGCCTGTTTTTCCTGCCAAGGGTTTGTTGAGGACGCGGGCACGTGTCGCTGTGCCGCTTGTGACAACTCGTTGCAAGAGTCGCGTCATAATATAAGCATTTTGTGGAGTTATAGCTTGCCAATGTTCCGGTGGTTGGCTATATAATTCTTTACCGTGCGCGTCCTTGATAGATGTAATAATACGCGGACGCGCTGCCCATCCTTGATTGGCAAAGGCTGTGTAGGCCTGTGTCAAGTTGAGAGGCGAGACGGCAACAGCACCAAGACTGACAGCCAATTCATTGGGAAAGTGCGGTTCAAGTCCAAGGATTTTTGCCCGTTCGTTGATAGCAGGAATGCCTACTTGCTGTGCAACACGCACGGTGCATGTATTTAAGGATTTTGCCAAGGCTGCATATAGAGGAAGGGGGCCTTCGTATTCTCCGCTGTAGTTGCCCGGCTCCCACACCTTGTTGGTATAAGGATTCACATAGACGAAGGGGGCGTCGAGAAGCATGCTTGAGGCGGTAAAGCCATGATCTATGGCGGTAGAATAGACGACGGGCTTAAAAGCAGAACCGGGCTGGCGTTGTGCTTGCGTTGCGCGATTAAAGTGGCTTGCCCCAAATTCATAGCCGCCTATGAGTGCAACGACATCGCCCGTGGCAGGTTCTATGGATGCAATGGCACCTTGTGTTGCGGGGAGCTGTTCAAGGGCGAGAGTAATGGCTTTGTCTTGTGTGACGCTTGTTGGGTCATAACTTGCTTCTTTGACGACTTCCTTGCCTTTTTCCTTCACAGTTTTTTCAAGGCTGTCCGGTGCGGACACCCACACAATATCACCGACTTTAAGGACTTTGTTGGCATCTTTGATTGCGGGGGCATAGGCTGCGATGACGCGCACATTTGGCACACGCGCCCATGACATTGTTTTTACGTCCACCCGTCCTATATATCCTTTGCCGAAAGCCAGATCGGCTCCGGATTTTTCCACCTTTGTCACAAGTGCCTGCACCCATTTTCCGCCTACAAGGTCATAGGGGGAAAAGAGGCTCTTTGCTAAATATGCCTCGCGTTGTTCTTCTGAAATATTTTCGATAGGCCCACGCCAGCCTTGTCGTTTTGTCAGATCTTCAAGCGCCTTACGAAGACCCAGTGCCGCAAACTCTTGATGAACGGGATCCATAGCCGTGGTGACGGTGAGGCCTGATTCGTATACAAAATCTTCCCCAATTTTCGAGGTATCAAGGCCGAGTGCGGCGAGGTTTGTTTCGTTAAAAAATTCAATGAGAAGACGACGGACTTCTTCCATATACCATGCGGCGGCGCCTCCGCGGGAGTCGGGCATGGTCCAGTAGACAAGAGGTTCTGCCACGGCTTGTTCGTATTCTTCTTGTGTTATCCATTCAAGTGTGCGCAAGCGTCCGAGCACATACATTTGACGCGCCTTGGCAGCTTTTGGGTTGCGGAAAGGATTATATCGACTTGGTGCTTGTGGAATGCCCGCAAGCAAGGCGCTTTCTGCCAAGGTAATATCTGTGGCGTGTTTACCAAAATAGGTGCGCGCGGCTGCTTCTACGCCATAGGAATGTTGGCCAAGGAATATCTGATTGAGGTAGATGGTCAAAATCTCATCCTTTGTCAGATGTTTTTCCAACCTATAGGCGAGTATAGCTTCCTTTACTTTGCGCTTATAACTTTTTTCGGGTGTGAGTAGGAGCTGTTTTACGATTTGCTGTGTGATGGTACTGCCGCCTTGTGTGCTCTCACCTGTTTGAAAGTTGATAATGGCGGCACGCGCAATGGCCATAGGGTCAACACCTTCGTGCTGATAAAAAGAGTCGTCTTCTGCTGCCAAAAATGCTTTGGGGATGTAGGTTGACATGAGCGATATGGGGACAGTGAAGCGCTTTTCGTGGTACAAGCTGCCTAGTGGGGAACCGTCACGCGCAAGGATAATGGTTGCTTGCGGTGGGTTAAAGTCAGATATCCTGTTGAGGTTTGGCAAGTCCTGTGCAGCCCAATAAAAAAAGGCGACAACGCCGCCTACAGCCAAAATACCGCCAATAAAACCTATAATGACAATACCAAGAAAGAAATTTTTAAGCGCCGAGAATATATTTATTTTCATGATGCTTCGCAAGACAAAAGTCGGTATTTATGTTGAGGGGATGTGTGTGACGTTTTCTATCTTATCGTCGTCCACACAGCACTACCATATGAGGACGCACCGTGCCACCCGTGCATCCGCCAGTGACTGTAGCCAGAAAAGAACTTTTATGCAAGCTCTTGCAACCGCACATCACAAGGTATCTGCACGCGTCGTATGCCTTCCCATTTCTAACAATGCCGCCAAAAAGTTGTCAAAAGATTGGCATTCGGCAACATTCATAGCCTCTTGCAAAGTTTACACCACAACACACACTGCAAGGAAAAACAAAGAAAAGCACTGAGGATGCTCTACCTACGGCCTTATCAGATGATGCGCATTGTATGGAAGCTTATTCATAAGAACGGGGCATTTTGTCCATCCCCCCCCACAAAAGCACTTGAAAGTCAACAGCTCTTCATTTATAAAAACAACCACAGTGCACATCAAAATACACCCCTCCCATTGCGAATAAGGAGCTTTTATGAAAATCAATGCTTTTTTTCTGACCTGTTGCCTTATCTGCTTGTCCGGCTGCGCCAGTGGCTTTGAACAAAACTATCAACCAGAAGAAAGATACGCACCGGGCGTAAACATACAAACCTGTATGACACCAAGAGTCGAAAAAATGTCCCCCTACGAACACTTCGACGATGTAAATGCACGCATGCAAGCCAAAGGTTACATACTGATGGGACGTTCTGAATGGGAGAGTACCTTTGACGAGAATAAGGACACTGCCTTCGAGCAGGGTCAAAAAGTCGGCGCGTGCGTCGTTTTGTGGCGACGAGTAGACGCAGGTACTGTCCATAGCACGCGCACTGTCTCACACTTCATCCCCGCAACAACGACCACTGTGACGGTCGCTGGCAAATATGGTCCAGAAACACGCACAGTAGAAGTGCCCGGACGCACAGAAAGTCGCGAAGAGCCAGTAACATATCAGCGCTATGATTTCCTCGGGCTCTTCTTTGGCAAAGCCCAAAGCGCAAGTACAGAGTATGACGCTGCTACAGGCGATAACACCAAGGCAAGACACGGCCTTTACGCTCTTGGCATTGAAGGAATCCCGCCACACCACACTTATATGGCACGACACGACAGCCGCCGAGGCATTCTTGTAACATCTGTGATTCCAAATAGTCCCGCATACCACGCAAACATCTTTCCGGACGACATAATACTTCAACTAAATGGGAGCAATATCACCTACAACAGCACCTTCGCCTTGCACCTTGACCGTGAAAACAGCCTCCTTATCGAAAGAAATAACACGCGTCTACTCAGGAAAGTGTATGTGCCGCACAGCAAGATGTAGGTGGTGCATATTGCTTGTTAACTAGTGCAGTTCAGAATTGACTTTTCTTATATATACAAGGTTACCTATTTAATATTAAAAACTCATAAATAGTATGCAATAGGAAAAATCAAAATTAAACAGCTCTAGTGCCTTGTAAAATTTAAAAAATTCTTAAATGAAATGCCGTTTTTTAAAAAATTCTTAAAAAACACCTTTTCAAATCTTCCATTAAAAAGCGCCAACTATCTAGACGCTGTCGTCAAATAGCGAATTTTCGTGTTATGTCAAGGAAGATAAATTTGTTTTTTGGGCGTGTATATAGACATACATAACCAAAAAACAAATGAAATCTGACGCAGAGATAAGCGAAAAAGCGCATTTGACGACAGCGTCTAGAGTCTTTGTCTTGTAGTGTGCTTTAATTTTCTTATTGCGAACACTTGACAACATTTGTCATTTTTGACATTTTTTT
>CAYJHT010000241.1:0-4287 GCA_964369615.1 uncultured Desulfovibrionaceae bacterium | reverse complement strand
AAACCATCTGTTTAACTAGGTAGTTGGCGCTTTTTAATGAAAAAAACACACTTCTCTTTATAAAATCTTTCGTACCTTCTCTGACAACAATCGTGAAATTTTAAACTTTGTCAGAAGTATTTGGCGAGCACTACTAAGATAGTTAACACAATTAGAATGCCGTGCCCTCGTCGACGTGTTGTTTGCTTATAGGCTGTTTTGAAATTGATTGTCAATATAATTCTCTCGAAAAAAAGAGAGCTTTCAGTAAAAAAAATATAATTTACTTTTATTTCAAAACATTAAAGATAGAAAAGTTTAAAAGAAAAAAAGAAATTTAAAAAAAGAATTTTTTAAAATAAAATTCTCTTTCAAATAATGAAGGTACAGGATGCAGGCAAAAACAAAACGCAGACAAAAAAAATCCGCCTGTACTACACTTACAGGCGGATATGCAGGTATTGAGCGCAAGGTTCTAGAATGTGTAGCCGATCGAGAAGGAGTAAATATCTGAAGCGACGTTCTTGGAATTACCGCCAACATTAATACCATTGGCTTGGGTTCTGTCATAATTTGTGGGATAGACCCAAATATGCGCATAGGCTAGATCAATTGTCCAGTTATCCCATTGGAACCCCATACCCAAGGTCATCACATCGCGCCCCTTTGTGGGCATGAGGAAATCTGCGTAATCAGCATTTGTGACAGCGGTTTCGTGCCAATAACCTGCACGCAATGTCCACCAATCAAGAGGGCTGTACTCAACGCTTGCATTGAAATTCCAACCGTCCTTCCATTCCTTATCACTCAAGCCGTCAGGACTCGCAGGATTGTCAAAGAAAATGTTTAAGTGATTGAAGGTCGACCAGCGCGTCCACACAGCACCCACTTCAAAACTCAAATTTTCAAGCGGCTTATAAGCAATACCAAAAGCAATAGAGTCTGGCAACTGGATAGTACCGTGAATGCCACCGTCCATCAAACCAAAAGCAGGCACTTGCTGGCTAAATTGCGCGTCACCCTTAATACTTTGTGTCATTTGGCTCTTATAGGAAATACCAGCAGACCACTGCTCATTGAAACGCGCATGCAAACCTAGGTGAACACCTACGCCAACGCCGCTGCCTTCAAGGTGCAAATCGAGGTCTGTGGCAGGAGAAGGCGCAGCCCCCCCAGTCATATCAATCTTCTGCCCCATGTACATGCTCATGTACATAAATTCGATACCAATAGAGGCAGAGAACATATCGTTAAACTTATAGGCAATTGTGGGTACAGCAGAAAATGTCTGCAAACCCACTTCATACACATTGTAGCGACCAAGCCAGTCCTCGTCATATGTATTGCCAAGGCCAAAGCGCGTGAACGTACCAAGCCCCAACCAAATATTGTCATTGAGCTGATAGCTTAAATACGCGTGCGGCGCCACCCAGATAGCAGGCTTTGTATTGACAGTGCGACTCACACCACCGCCAAGCTCTGCATCAATTGTGCCATAGGGCGCAATGAAGGACATGCCGCCCATAACATGGATACCGGGCAATTGCGTAATCCCCGCCGCATTATAAGCGAGCGTCGACACATCGTCAGCACGACCCACCATGCCGCCCGCAAGAGCTAAACCGCGTGCTCCCCACTCTGTCATGGCAAAACCCTCGGCAAAGGCTTGCCCGGCCATACAGCACGTCAGCATCAAAGAAAATACAAGGACACGAATCTTACGCATACATTTCCCCAAAAAAATGTCTAAAAAGGATTTTGAAGCGACACTCTCAAAAATGCGAGCGCCACAGTAAAAACAACGTGGGGATTAAAGCATATTGACCGGGTCAATGTCAAGAAAAAGCCGAATATTTTTTTTGTCAACAAGAACGGATGCTTGGCTGTATATATGACGTATGGCACCCCAATCATTACCTTTTAAAAGACAATGAAAACGCTTTTGACCACGCAAAATTGTCAGCGGTGCAGGCGCAGGCCCTAAGACTTGCACCTGACACTCACGACCAAGACGGCGCAATTCTGCCCCAAGGGCGCCAATGGCGGCAGTACCCTCCTCCCAATCCATCGGAAAGCTTATGCGGATAAGAGCGAGGTTGATAAAGGGCGGATAACGACGCTTTTCACGGCGCGCTATCTCGTCAGCGTAAAAACCTTCAAAGTTCGCATCTTGGATATATTGCCAGCAATAATGATTCACGTCGCGCGTTTGGATAATAACACTGCCCGCCTTCTCCCCCCTGCCAGCACGCCCCGCTGACTGGATAAGCAATTGAAATGTCCGCTCTGCCGCGCGATAGTCCGGCATATTCAGTCCCATATCACCGTCAGGAATAAGAGCAAGAGTCACATCCGGAAAATGGTGCCCCTTAGAAAGCATTTGCGTCCCCACAAGCACATGGGCTTCCTGGCGGGCAAAGCTATCCAAGATGCGTTCCATATGCCCTTCCCTTTTCGTACTGTCTCTATCAAGACGCAGAACTTTATAAGGCGCCAAAAGTACAGACAAATACTCCGCAAGTTTCTCTGTGCCCTGCCCCATTGGCAAATAGTGCAGTCCCTTGCAATGTCCGCAAATAGTTGGAAATGCTGCCGCATAGCCGCAATAATGACACACAAGCTTCTCGCGCCCCTTATGATAGGTCAAACCAATGGCGCAATGCGGACAGCGTGCCGCTTGATTACACGAAAGACAATACATTGTCGGCGCATAACCGCGACGATTGAGCAATATAACAGCCTGTTCCCCCCGCGCCAGCGTCTCCTTTAAAGCCTCTTCACTCTCCGGCGCAAGGATACTCTCCCCGCTCCCCCCTCGTCCATGACTCCCTTTTTGACCGCCGATATTCACAAGACGAATATCCGGAAGCCTGCCGCCCCCGACCCTCTCCGGCATCCTCTGCATAGGCACACGACCCTGCTGTGCGGCATAGAATGTCTTCATATCCGGCGTTGCCGAGGCAAGCACAAGAATACCCGCATGCTCACTTGCATGAAACCACGCAACCTCCTTCGCTTGATACACAAATTTCTCGTCCTGCTTAAAAGAGGCATCATGCTCTTCATCAAGCACAATAGCTCCCACAGGCGGCAAGGGCAAGAAAAGAGCAGAGCGTGTCCCGACAATCACACAAGGCGCCATCCCCTTCGCCTTACGCTCTGCCATATGTCGAAACACTTCCTCGCGCGTACTCGCCCCTTGATACCCATGATACAAAAAAACAGGCATGTCCGGTAAGGCCAGCGACGCGTCCCTTTTCAGCTTCAGTGCAAGCGCCACCTCCGGTGCCAAAAGAAGCATCGAACGCCCACGCTCCTGACATTGCCTTGCAAGCGCAATATAGACAGCCGTCTTCCCACTGCCCGTGACACCATAAAGCACATGCGTCTGCGCCATACTCCTTGCGTCGCACATATCAAGCGCCGTAGCAAAGGCGGTCAAAGCGCTCTGCTGCGCCTCAGAATAAGAAAAAGCCTGCGTCGAGGGCGGCGGCAAAAGGCGAATATCGCCTTCCTCATCGCCTGACATATCCCCCTCAGCCACAGGGCGTACAATCACAAGTTCATGCTTCACAAGGCTTTCAAGCACGCTGTTACAATCTGCCCCAAGAGCGCGTACAAGATTACGGCGACTGACGCAGCCCTTCATGCCATGATCAAGCAAGTATTCAAGCACCGCAATTTGCCGCTTCGCTTGCGGACGCACAGGCCACGGCGGGTCTACATTAAGAACGCATATTTCCCCTTCGCCGGCGTCAGTACGAGGAGGAAGAATTTCTGTAACGCCCGTGAATATACCGGATGCCACGGCGAAACGCTGCTCTTCCGACGCGGCGCACAATGTCCTAAAGGCCCATACTCGCGGCTTGACGCCCTCTGCAAAGTGACGCACGCGCACGCCCACCGTGCGCAAACCTGCGGGCAATACATACGAGAGGATATTGCCCACCGTGCGGCATTGACGCAAGCCCAATTCTTGTATCATGCGTAAATAGCCAGCATCCAAAAGAGCAGCGACTTCAAGGGGAAAGGCTATGGATTTTATCTCAAGCATCTGTGCGTCAGCGGTAATATCGCATTCCACAATCACCGCCGCACGCAAGGACTTACCCAAGGGCACTGCGACACGCAAACCGGGCACAAACAAAGACACGCCCTCTCCCGGCCACCATGAGGGGACGCTGTACGTAAGGTGCGCAAAAGGCGGAGTGAATAGAGCTACTTTTATGTACATATCACGTCATTTCGATGTGTTTTTTTATTTTTTAAGTTTTTTTCTTGGGGGGAAACTTTTTTTAGGAAAAAAAA
>CAYJHT010000240.1:0-4329 GCA_964369615.1 uncultured Desulfovibrionaceae bacterium | reverse complement strand
GGCCTGTTCCAAGGTTGAGTGCGCATGGGGCACCGCCTTTTTCGAGGTATTCGAGGGCGAGGACATGTGCGTTTGCAAGGTCGCTGACATGGATATAATCGCGAATGCAGGTGCCATCGTCAGTGTCATAATCGTCACCAAAGAGCTGTAAAGCCGGAATATCGCCGCGTATAGCGCGCAGGACATTTGGGATGAGGTGCGTTTCAGGGTCATGACATTCGCCTGTGTGTCCGTCGGGGTCGGCGCCTGCGGCATTGAAGTAGCGCAAGGCGACCCAGTGTAGGTTGTGCGCTTTGTGCATGTCTTGCAGCATCCATTCAAGGGCGAGTTTTGTGCGTCCGTAGGGATTTATGGGTGCAAGGGGGCAGTTTTCTGCGATGCGTCCTTCGGGGGTGAGGGAGGCTGGCATACCATAGACAGCGGCTGTGCCTGAGACAACGATGTGGGGGACATTTTCAGCCACGGCTGCCTGCAGGAGGCAGAGGGAGCCTGTCACATTGTTATCGTAGTAGAGCGCGGGATTTTGGACAGATTCTCCTACGGCGATGGAGCTTGCAAAGTGGATGATGCCCTGTGCTTTGCATTTTTTAAGCGTTGTGCGTAGGTGTTCTATGTGGCGGATATCGCCGTGGACAAAGTCGCCCCATTGTACGAGTTTTCGAAATCCTGTGCTGAGGTTGTCATAGACTGTGACTTCGTGGCCTTGTGAGGCGAGGGCTTTGCATGTATGGCTGCCGATATATCCGGCGCCGCCAGTAACTAAGACGCGCATATTGTCTGTCCTTTATTTTTTCTTCTTTTTTGTGTGCGATGAGCGCAGGTGTACGCGCATAGGGGCGTGTTTGATGCCGAATTGTTTACGCAAGGAGCGTTCGAGGTAGCGTACATAGCTTTCTGAGACGCGTTCTGCATCGTTGACAAAGAAGACGAATGTGGGGGGGGCTGTTTCTGCTTGTGTGAGGTAGAAAAATTTTGCTCTTACGCGTTTAATAACAGGCGGTTGATGGCGCGTGAGTACGGCTTCCATGACTCTGTTGAGCTGGCCTGTGGAAATGCGTATATGGCATTCTTCGTAGATGCTCTTTGCGGTTGGGAGAATTTTTGCAAGGCCGCGTTTTTCGAGGGCGGAGACGTAGAGCACGGGGACATGTGAGCAAAAAGCAAGGAGTTCTTCTATGTTTTTCCGCAATTGTTGCAGGCTCCCTTGGGGGACAACATCGACTTTGTTGACGAGTACCATGAAGGGGGTCTTTCGTTCATAGAGAAGGTCCATGAGGCGTTTGTCTTGTTGGCTTACTCCTTCGGTGGCATCAAGGACGAGGAGAGTGACATGGGCTTTTGTGCTGGATTTTATAGCTGCATTGACGGAGTATTTTTCTACGGTGTCCGTGATTTTTGTGCGTCGGCGCACGCCTGCGGTGTCGACAAAAAGATAATTTTGTCCGTCGACGTCGATATGAACATCGACGCTATCGCGTGTTGTGCCTGCAACTTCTGAGACGATCATGCGATCTGTGCCGCTTAAGGCATTTATAAGCGAGGATTTACCTGCATTTGGTCGTCCGAGCATGGCAAGTTTGAGCTGTGTTTCTTGCGCGTCTTGCGCTTCCCAATTTGCGGGGATGAGGGAGAAGAGTTCTTCTCGTAAAAAGCGTAGATTATATCCGTGTTCTGCGGAGACTGCGACGAGTGGGAAGCCTATGCCGTGAAATTCTGCCAGCATAATGTCTTCTCGTTCTGCGCCATCGACCTTGTTTACAATAAGCAGGGTAGGCTTTCCCATGCGCCGGATATGTGCGGCGAGGTAGGTGTCTAGTGGGAGCAGTCCGTCTCGTCCGTCAACGACAAAGGCGACAGCGACAGCTTTTTCAATAGCTTCTTCTGCTTGTCGTAAAATATCTGCTTCAAAGCCTCGGATACCTTCTGGGCCTTCTGCAACTTCAGCATGGGCATCAAGGGTTATTCCGCCCGTATCAACGATGCCATAGAGTGCTTCGCCTTGATGGCGGACGATGCCTTCCATGCGGTCGCGAGTCACTCCGGGACGGTCATGAGTGATGGCGCGATTGCTATGAATGAGTCTATTAAAAAGCGTGGATTTTCCTACATTTGGTCGTCCCACAAGGACAATTTGTGGCAGATCTAAAAGAGGCATGGCGGAAATTTTTTGCGGCACGCTTTGTGGTGGATTTTCGGAAGGCATGATAATTCCTTAAAGACAGTTAAAGTCAAGCAAGTCCGCAAGAGGCGGAGAGTACTCGTAACACCAAATTCTATGGGTGTCAAATAAAAAGCAGAGGTCTTAACCCGGATATTCACCTCATTCCAATTTGGGTTTTTGTGGGGGAGGAAGGGGGAAGCTTTTGCTAGCGCCAAAAAGTTTCCCCCCAAGTCTCTTTCAAAAACATCTTTTAGCCTTTACAAGGCATTAGTCGTCACCCCCGCCATCACTTCCGCTATCACTATCATTGCTGCTGCTGTCGTTGTCATCATCATCATCATCATCATCATCATCACCACGCGACGAACGCTTCTTCTTGCGCGAAGAAGGCTTACTGTCCATGCCAGAACCAATCTTATACAAAGAAAAGAATATGGGGAGCATAAAGACAAATAAAAGCACGGTAAATACAGATTCAAGGTCTTTATCGTTGAGAGAGACTCCCATCACGCCGGAAAACACCGCACCAAAAAGGCTTATAGCAAGGATAATGTAATACTTTTTCATGAGAGGCTATCTCCTTATTTGAGGTTGCACCATGCATGAGCGAGCTCATTGCGCTTGTGTTGTTTCAGAAGTGCTTTTGTTACCCATAAAGTCTTCCAAAAGATCCAATACATCTTCGTCTTGGCTGTTCTTGGCAAAGCGTAGAACGTCAAAGCCATGTCTGTCAACTGCATAGGGGTTTGCGCCATTATCGAGCAAAAATTGCACCATAGGCGGGCCTTGCTGGATGCAGGCCCACATGAGAGCCGACCAGCCGTCATTGTCCGTGGCATTTATGTCCGCGCCTTTTTTGAGGAGTTCTTGAGTTATGGGGATACTGCCTGCAACGACGGCATGAGTGAGCGCAGGCGCACCCTTATGCGTGCGCGCCATGACGTCAGATCCTGATGTAAGGAGGAGGCGGACTGTCTCTACGCTGTTTGACATGCTGGCTAACATAAGAGGTGACCAGCCTTCAAGATTCCTTTCGTGGATTTGGGCGCCTGCTTCGAGGAGAAGCGTGAGTGTCTGTGGCTGTCCTGCCCCTGCGCAAAGCAGGAGAGCTGTTTCACCGCGTACGTTTTTCATGTCAATGCGTGCGCCGCGTGACAAGAGCTCTTGTACAGCCTCTACATGACCTTGTGTTGCTGCCAGCATGAGCGGTGTGATACCATCTGTGGTGGCGATGTTGACGTCGCTATGCAGAGCAAATATGGATGCACGGACTGTGGCATTTTCACTTGCCATTGCAGGAATAACATATTCACCTGACAAGGATTTAAAAGCGCGCTGCCGGCCGTCTTCTGTACTGTGTTGTATTATAAAATCTAAAGATTTTATATGGTTGAACGAGAGTGCCGAGGCGATTAAGTTAACTCCTGATATCATTTGTGTCGTATTGATATCAAATTCAGGATATGTTTTTAAGAGGAATTGCAAAAAGGGGATGTTTCCTTCTAGCGAGGTGAAGTATATGATATCTTGAAGAATAAGGAATTGTGCGTCGAGCAAGAGTTGTACGCTTTGCGCCATATCTGCGGAGCCTTTTTCGGCAAGGACGAGCACCGGCGCTTTTTCATTATTGCTTTCATTCCAACGCACATTTCTTTCGAGCATACTTTTTAATATGTCGGGCTGATTGGATGCAATGGCAAGACAAAGGGCGGAACTTGTGTTCTTGTCCAAGAAATTAGGATTGGCACCTAGAGCAAGCGCTTCTTGGGCAGCCGTCGTGTCTCTCTCCTGTACGGCTTTAAGGAGGGCAAAGTCTTCGGAGAAGGTGGCTGCAAAGGTGTTATCCCATGCGCTTTCGAAGAAGTTGGGCCAATGATGATTGACAAGCGCCGCAAGAATGAGTGAGGCGCAGATGAGTATGGAGTAATAGTCCTTGAGCCATTGCTTCAAGTTGAACTTCTTTTTTGGTTTTGCCACTTGTGTTGCTTTGTGCTTTTCCCTTTGCTTTTGTCTGTGTTCAATTTTTTTCATTGTGTCATTTCCGTGCTATTTTGTTGTGGCGCTCGTGCCTTGTATACACTCAAATGTAAGAAACTCGTTTGAAGAAAAATCATTCGGTAGCTCTTTTTGCATGCTAAACAGGTGGTTTTTTTGAAGGGGGGTGTGGG
>CAYJHT010000239.1:0-4349 GCA_964369615.1 uncultured Desulfovibrionaceae bacterium | reverse complement strand
GATGAGCTTGACGCAGTTAAAGGGCAAAAAGGCATTAAATCAGCGTTTCCTTAGTGTATACAGGGCGCGAATGTCTTGTTATTGCTAAAAACACTCTTAACCTGCATTTTTCAGCAAATATTTGTATGAGTATAGTAAAAATATATTTATTGCAAGCGCTTATATATGATAATCAAACTCATTTCCTCGCTACATATTGTACATTCCATAATTTTCAAAGCAAGCACTCAAAAAATCTTCCGTGTGACCACAAAGTGTCGTACGAAGCATAAGATGCTGTCACAAGAAAAGGTTTCCCCCCCCAAGTGCTTTTCCAAAAAAACGAAATTAGAATGACGTGAAGAGCCTGCTGAGGGCTTACAAGTATTTATTGACAATATTTTGAATTCTTTATAAAACAAAAAAGAGCAAGATGCTATGTATTTTTTATGAAGCCTTTTAGAAACTGCATAGGAACGGTGTGCTATGACTGAAACCTCATTGGATGCAAAGACTACAGACTTTCTTGATATAGGTATGTTACGCAAAGAATGCGCGCTGGGCTTATGGAAAATTGTAACAGACAGAACGCAAAAACGGCGCGAAATGTTTTTGGATGCTGTTGCTACAGAGATGTTGGCTTTGGAAGATTGCTCTTCCCCTTTTGCCGTACACGAACAGTGGATTACGCGTATAGCGTCGGACGATGTAGCAAATTTGCCCCTCGTCAGAAACGATCTTTATCGTGATGCTGTGCTGGGCATAAAGCGTGCCTATGAATTTGAAGTCCATTGGAATCATCCTACGCGTGGTATTATTCTTATGCGTTTTGAAGGTATGTGTACTCTTGTCACATTTCCAAGCCATGATGCCGATGTCACTTTGCAACTAGGTGAATCCGTTTATATTACGCAGGGGTATTGTAAGGAAGTTGCGCCGGAGCGCCGATACAAAACTTCTGCGGCATTGCGTCCGCAAGTTATCTTTGATCAAATGCCTGTTGGTGTCGTGTTTTTGGATGGTCAATTCCGCCCGCAAGGCTGCAATACAGCATTCTTGAATCTTCTTAATATTCAAAAAGAAGAAGAATATTGCCTGAATAATCAACGGTTTTTTGTAGAGCCACAACCTTGTGGCATGTCTTGCCAGCTCAAAAGAAGCACGCATGCAGCAATAGCGCGGCGGGAAGGCCGGGCAGAACTTGACTGGCTTTTTCTTGACAGCCTTGGAAACGAAGTCTTCACAAAAATGACCGTGCTGTACACCGTAAGCGCAGGTCGTGAAATCTATATTTGCTATATACGCGATATTACAGAAGAAACGCGCATGCAAAAGGCTATTGACACCCATGCACAACGCTTGCAACTCATGCTTGATGCTGTACCCATAGGTGTGGCTCTATGGTCGGAAGATTTTAAGTTTATTGACTGTAATCAGACCCTGATCAATATGTTGGGGCTTAAAGATATTAATGACCTTACGGGCGAAGAAAAATTCTATACCACCGCACCGGAGCTTCAACCATGTGGGGCTCCCTCCCCGCAAGTTATGGGAAAAATCCTGCGCCAATTTGAAGAGAAAGGCACAGTGACGACGCCGTGGCTCCATCAATCTCCCACAGGCGAACTTATTCCCACAGAAGTACATCTTAGCTGGATTGATTATTTTGGTGAAAAGGTACGCGCCGCATTTACCCGTGATTTGCGACAAGAAAAAGTGCTTCAAGCGGAAAACGCAGACCTTCAATCTTGCTTCCAGGCTCTGTACAATTCAGACTCCCTCGGCATTATTCTTTGGGACAGTGACATGAACTTCATTGACTGCAATGAAAAAATGCTTTGTCTGCTTGGGTGTGAGAGTAAGCAAGAATTGACCGCGGGACTTTTGGCTATTTCAGCTCCCATACAGCCCTGTGGGACTTCTGCGGAAGAAAAAATCCTCAGGCAGCGTGAAGCCCTTGAAAGGGAGGGTTACGCCACCTTTGAATGGATGTATCTGACAAAATCAGGAGTCGCTTTTCCCGCCCATGCGGCTGTGAATATTGTGAGCTATCAAGGCACAACAGCCTATCTTGTGCTCGTGCGCGACATGAAGCACGAAGTGGCTCTACGTGCCACGGCAGAGGAATCTGCCGCGCGTATGCGTTTTATGCTGGAGGCTGTCCCCATAGGAATCGCGTTTTGGACTTTGGATGGGCTCATTGTAGAGGCAAATACAACTCAATGGCAGTATCTCGGTTTTGATAGTAAAGAAACATGCATGTCGCACTTTCACGCAGCCTCACCAAGACGTCAGCCTTGTGGCAGATCATCTCTCAAGCTTGCAAAAGAATATAAGGATATTGCTGTCGCACAGGGCTCTGTACGCTTTGAATGGATG
Source organism: uncultured Desulfovibrionaceae bacterium (assembly GCA_964369615.1). Lineage (GTDB taxonomy): Bacteria > Desulfobacterota > Desulfovibrionia > Desulfovibrionales > Desulfovibrionaceae > CAYJAD01. The sequence goes on along the minus strand of CAYJHT010000239.1, from coordinate 1,991 downwards.
CACCGACATGTTGACGGCAGCCCGCTGCCGGCAGCTATCAGCGTGCAATATGCGCACTTCAACGGTCAAGACGCTGTTCTTACTTTCACGCGCGATCTGCGTGAAGAAAAAGCCATGCTCGCACAATTGGAAACACAGCGTAAAGACTTGCAGCTTGCTCTTGTACAAGCACAAAATGCAAGCCAAGCAAAGAATAATTTTCTCGCAAATATCAGCCATGAAATACGTACACCCATGAATGCTATTCTTGGCATGAGTTATGCCTGTATGAAGAAAATTCATGACAATTCTATCAGATATTATATTGAAAATATTCAAACAGCCGGACATAGCCTCTTAAGTATCGTGAACGATGTCCTTGATATTGCCGAAATGGATGCAGGGCGCCTTGTCCTTGAAAATAATTCCTTCCACTTAACAGACACCCTTGAGAAACTCAAAAATACTTTGTGCGAAATCATAGGGAAAAAATGCATTACTCCCGTTTTCGACATTGACCCGCGCCTGCCAGATATTTTTACGGGCGATAGCGTTCGCCTCGCACAAGTGCTTCGAAATCTGTGCGACAACGCTGTGAAATTTACACAAAAAGGCTACGTCATTGTACGTGTAAAATTGGAAGAGCAAGTCGCCGACAATTATTCTGTTGTTATCGAAGTAACCGACACAGGCACCGGTATAAATGAAGCATTTATAGAACATATATTTGATCCCTTTGAGCAAGAGCACCAAACAATGGTCAAAGGACACGGCGGCGCAGGTCTTGGCTTATCGCTGTGCAAGAATATTGTTGATCATATGGGTGGCAGGATTGACGTCATCAGCCGTGTTGGTGAAGGCACAAGTTTTTTTGTTCATCTCACGCTTAAAGCGCACGTAAGCTCCACATGGCTCGATACGCACATGGGGGCAAATACTCGTATCCTCATTCTTGACCCGTGCACAATCACATCTAGCGCACTGCACCACATGTTGAGTATGTGCGGCTTTGCTGTAGATATAGCAAGCAACTTGTCCCATGCTATTTCACTACTGCAAGCAGCAGACAGCCCACAAAAGAACTACGCCCTCTTCCTCATGGGATGGAATAAGGTGTCAGATTGCGGCTGTAAGCATGCCGAAGTTATTCATGCCTTAAGCCTAGTACATCGCCCCATACTTATCGGCGCAGCGCCACCATGTATGGGCGTGTGTTTTAATAATGCCTTAGAAGGAAAAAAACTTCTTCTTGGACGCATACATCAAGCATGTACAGAGGAGAGTAAGGGCGTGCGTAACTGTAGTGCATGCAAGTCAAACGAGCTCTTTAGTACAATCCTCTTGAAGCCTGTTCTGCCCCATGCTTTATGGAAGGTGGCAAGTACAAGCATGAACACCCTGCAAAGTATCGCATCACCAGAGGTCATTGAGCATACCCAAGATAAAGATGCTTCACTAAACGATATAAAGAACAAGCATGTTCTTCTTGTGGAAGATAATGAAATCAATCAAGAAATTGCTATAGCCCTCTTAGAGGAGCTTGGTCTTAAAGTGACAGTAGCAGAAAATGGTCGTCGCGCTCTTGACATGTGCAAGGAAGAAGACTTTGACCTCGTTTTTATGGACATACAAATGCCCATCATGGATGGCCTTGAAGCCACAGAGCACATTAGACTTTTAGAACGCTATGCCAAAGGGAGTCGTCCCATCGTGGCTATGACCGCCCACGCAACTCAAGTACATAGACAACAAAGTCTCGACGCAGGCATGGATGACCATATAACAAAGCCCGTAGATATTAACATGCTACACGATACGCTCACAAAATGGATAATACCAGCAAGTATAGTGTGATTTTTGGATATAACTTTTAGCTTGTAGAAAAGGCACTTGGAGCTGTTTCTAAAGAAATATATTTTTGGTTTTAAAAGGCTTGTGGGGGGAAACTTTTTTTGGGAAAAAAAGCTTTCCCCCCACAGCTCTGCTCTCTGTATCCGTAAGGCTCGTTCCTC
>CAYJHT010000238.1:0-4353 GCA_964369615.1 uncultured Desulfovibrionaceae bacterium | reverse complement strand
AAAAATAAAAAAAGCTTTCCTCCAAGAAAAAAGTTTTCCCCAAACCCCTTTCAAAAAAACAAAATTAGAATGCCTTGGCAAGGAAGGGCGCATAAAAAATGTCTTCTTGGGGGAAAAAAATCTTTTGACAATATATGGGAAAAGGCTCTATAAGGAGAGTTTGAATACGGTGTGCATATAGATATTTTGTTTGTTTTCTGACTTTAACGAGGAATATCATGTCCCTAGCTTTATGGCGCCAAGACGTCGGTAATAAGATTCAGTGCTTGCTTTGCCATCATTCGTGCAGTATTGCGCCTGGCAAGGTGGGGCTTTGTGGCGTGCGCATGAATAAAGCAGGTACTATTCAAAGCCTCGTTGACGGTTTTGTAGCTTCTGTAGGGCTTGATCCTATCGAAAAAAAACCGCTCTATCACTACTTACCGGGCAGTAAAACCTATTCCTTTGGCACTATGGGATGTAATTTTGCTTGTAAATTTTGCCAGAATTTTCAAATTGCACGATTGCCTTCCGAAAAAGGCATTATTCGAGGTAAAAAAACAACGCCGGCAATCCTCATAAAGGAAGCACTGCGGCAAAAAGCGCAAAGCATCGCCTTTACTTACAATGAACCCACAGTTTTTTACGAACTTTTTCAAAAAGTTACGGAACAAGCCCCCCTACAAGGCCTCGACTGCGTGCTCGTCTCCAACGGATATCAAACCATGCAGTGCCTCTCGACACTCTATAAACGCATACATGCCGCCAATATTGATCTTAAATCCATGCGTGAAAGTTTCTATCGAAGCTTTTGCAAGGCGCAGCTTTCACACGTCCTTGACAATTTAAAAGTCATGGTAAAAATGGGCTGGTGGGTCGAAGTCACAACCCTTGTCATACCAGGCGCCAACGACAGTCCTGAAGAATTGCGCGATGCCGCACGCTTCATTCGCACGGAACTTGGCCCGCATGTCCCCTGGCATTTGAGCCGCTTTCACGGCGCCTATCAAATGCTCAAAACACCGCAAACCCCCATCGAAACCCTTGAACGTGCACGTAATATTGCCCTTGAAGAAGGGCTTTACTATGTTTATATTGGCAATGCCGACACACTTGCAGGCGCAAGCACCTTGTGCCCAGGTTGTCAAACTTTATGCATTGGTCGTGAAGGAGCACGCATTCAAAACAAGCTCAAAAAAGGCTTGTGCCCAAAGTGCAAAAGAAAGATTGAGGGTATATGGACAAGCCTCTCATCCTAATTTATACAGGCAACGGAAAAGGCAAAACGTCTGCCTGTGTTGGGCAAACAGTGCGCGCTCTCGGACAAGGGCTGCGCGTAGCCTTTGTTCAATTTATGAAACGCGACGAACAAGCAGGCGAACAAATCCTACTGCGCAGCCTCTTACAAGAATATTTTTATGTAGGCGGACGCGGTTTTTTCCGTCATGAAGACGAAAGACTCATGCATACAAAGGCTGCATATGACGCGCTTCAATGGGCGCAAGAACACACACAACATGTTCAGATGCTTGTGCTCGACGAAAGCCTCTATGCGCTCCACTCTGCCCTCCTCTCACAAAAAGACATAGAACATATTATCTCTCTTGCAAAGACCAACAACACGCACCTTGTACTCTCAGGGCGCTATGCGCCCGAATGGCTTCAAGACGCAGCCCACCTTGTCACCGTCATGGAAGAGAAAAAACATCCTTGGCAACAGGGCATCAAAGCGCAAAAAGGGATTGAGTTTTGAACAAAGCACCCAAGGTCTATATTGCGGCATCCTTTAAACATAAACACGGGGTGCGCATGCTTGGGCGCATCTTGCGTGACCTTGGCTTTGTCATTCTTGACTGGACAGAAAAGGCCACGCCGCCCGCAGGTCTTACCCCCGCAGAGCGCCGCCAATGGATGGACACCGACATGGAAGGAGGACAAGTCTTTGCATTTTGTCATGATGCGTGTATTAACGCAGACATTGTCATCTATTTTGGGGAATCAGGACAAGATGCGGGCGTCGAAGTCGGGCTTGCTTGTGGCGCAGGAAAACCCATTCTCGGCATTCGCGGCCCCCTTGAAGCCCCGGGACTTATGCTGCACGGCGCCATAAACTTGTGGGTTGAAGCCATAGAAGACGCCATAAGCATCATGCACGACGTCGCACAACACCTAAAAGGCTTACCAACAACACAAGAACAGCAGCACATACCCCTGCTTTGTGCAGCCTACAGGAAACGATGCGCCTTTCAGTGCATGGATGCCAGCTCCGGCACAGTATAAAATATTATACTATCCCTCCAAAAACACAGTATAAAATACTTTACTAGAAAATATATCTAAAAAATTATATATTTCCCTTGACACTACTGACTGAAAGAGTTATTTTCTTGTTGTGTTGAATGAACAACACGAATGCTGGACGAGTATTCATATATATTTGGAACACAGTTACACGCCACGTCACAATAATGGGTTTCGGTGAGGCTTTTGCGAGCTTACAGCACACCGGCACCACCACATAAGACGTGCCTGTGCCATGCGCGACGAACATGGCAGCATTGTAGAAGACATAAAACTTCGGTTTTCTTGATTCAAGAATGATGTAACTCCGCACCTCTTGTTCCTCTACCACAAGAGTGCTTGTGTTCTGGGAGGCCTCCACCTCCCCCCGCGCATAACAGTCTTTCAGAGAAAGCATTCAACTGAGGGTGTATACTCTCACAAATGCTCCTATCTTTAGCCAATACCTACGTCTTTGGACGTAGCACGGCGCTGTTTCGGGTCTTTTTTTCTCTTTTCTTAGCTGTACCCCTGTTTTGTAATGTAGTGTATTTTAAATGCAGGAGAGTACCATGGCTGATGTCATAGTAGACAGACTCGCGTCTGGACAACGTAATGTCGTCCACCTAACGGCAAATGACACTCGTCTCATCTGTAATTTCCCCAAAGAGAGCGCCTTAGTGGGAAAACAAGAAGAAGACTTGATTTTTTCTTTTAGCGACGGTGCCACCGTCACCTTGGAAGACTTTTATGCGGCATACTCACAATGCAACGTGCCGGATTTTCTTATGAACGGACGGCTCATACATGGTAAGGCTTTTTTTGCACAATTGCCCAAAAGGCTCTTTCCGTTCGCACACCGCCCCCTTCCACAGAACACTGTCGATCTGCCAGAGGCAAAGGCATATATTGAGGAAGAATTTCTACACAATGAGTCTGTCGATACCATCGGCTACGCCTATGACACCGATGAAGAAGATATCATCTCCTACCTCCCCACACCAGACTTCTGTGACGCATATGGCCTGTGCGATGACTTCAACCTCTGCGATGACTTCCACCTAAGCTCAGATACAAAACTTCATACAGAACAAGAAAACGACCAGCCCCACATACAAAACGAAGATCAAAAAAATTATTCCTTACGCCACGTCAGCTGTGTTGTCGTGCCCGCATCAGCACGTATATATGCCCCCTACCGCATGTCCTACCTTGCCGCAACACATGTCACCGAAAATACCGCCGCCTATGTCGGCACTGCGTCCTATGTCTCAGCCATGCTCGCCTTCCTCGCAACCTTCCCCGATGTACACGCAGACGATACGCCAAATGCCACTCCAGACGAAATATTCTGGCAAACAAAGACGACTACAAGCTATATAGATATGATGCCACTGGCAAACGATTTCACTGATTTTGCCGACTTCCCTGACGCCACCATCGGCACCATAGAAGGCGTTATAGAAGGCACTGCCATATTCGACGATATGGCTGATACCGTACTTGCCGAATTTGGCGTGCACAGCACACATAATGTAGACAACCTCTTTGACGCACCAGAACCAAGCTTCCTCTTGGATAGCCTAGGACAAGATATCTTTGCCGCATATCACAACAGCGATGCCACCCTCCTCAACAATCCTCACGCCACCTTTACCTATGATACCAGCGACGCCCTCATGGACGGCGGCATAGGGATAGACATGATTCAAAATATTATGACCCACATGGGAACAAGCGTCACAAAGTTTGTCGCAAGAACCATCAATGGCGTAGAAATTGTCGTCTTTGGCAATAATATTACCGGCGATACCGTAGAAGCCACACTACAAAACATCGGCGGCATCAAAGCCTCTGAAAACAGCCTCGAAATTGAAACCGCTTCCGGCTGGCAAGAAACCGCCACCTATAACTATAAGGGCTCGCAGTACACAGAATACCTCTATAATGCAAAAACTTCCACCACCACAGAAAATGACGACGATATCACTATCCTCGTAGCACAAAATACCCTCGCCCTAGGCGCATAGCCATTTGTTTTTTCTGAAAGTTTATTTTGCTTTTTCTGAAAGGCTTGTGGGGGGAAACTTTTTT